>DAIDJI010000745.1:0-246 GCA_027451455.1 Planctomycetales bacterium
CGTGGCCGACAAGATGTATTCCGGTCGCGAGCGGCTCACCGTAGCCGACGTCGCCGGCCCCGATCTGGCCCGCCGGATGACGGACGACGAGGCCGCGGCGGTCCTGATCGACCGCCAGGCCCTCCACGCCCACCGTCTGCGGTTCGCGCATCCGCTCACCGGCGTCGAGGTCAACCTGATGGCACCTGTCCCCGCCGACATGGTGCGCACGCTCGCGGCCCTTCGCACTTACCGGTCTCCTTGACG
>DAIDJI010000745.1:256-3223 GCA_027451455.1 Planctomycetales bacterium
TTTCACTCCAGCGTCCCGGCGGCCGAGGTCGCCAGGTCGGCGTCGTGGGGGGCCGGCTTGCCTGCGCCCAGGACGCTGTTGTGCATGCCGTAGACGAAGTAGATCACCAGGCCGATGCCCATCCAGACGACTAGCCGGATCCACGTGTCTCCCGGCAGGGTAATCATCAGGCCGATCGAGCAGAGGACGCCCATCGGCCCCGTGAACCAGATCCACGGGGCCTTGAACGGACGCTCGACATCCGGCTGCGTGATCCGCAGCCAGACGACTCCCGCCGAGACGACCGCAAAGGCGAACAGGGTGCCGATCGAGGTCAGCTCGCCTGCAATGCTGATCGGGATCGTCCCCGCCGCGACCATGACGATCAGCCCGGTGATGATGGTTGTGATCCACGGGGTACGGAACTTCGGGTGGATTCGTGCCACGACGGGAGGCAGAAGACCGTCCCGAGCCATCGAGTAGAAGATACGAGGCTGGCTGAGCAGCATCACGAGGATGACCGAGCTCAGCCCGGCAATCGCGCCGAGCTTGACGATTCCCGAGAGCCACTGGAGTCCCATGGCGTCGATCGCCACGGCGACGGGATCAGGGACGTCCAGCATTCGGTAGCTGACCACGCCCGTCATCACGATCGCGCCCAGGCAATAGAGCAGCGTGCAGATCAACAGCGAGCCGATGATGCCGATCGGCATGTCGCGCTGGGGGTTCTTGGCCTCCTGAGCGGCGGTGGAAACCGCGTCGAAGCCGATGTAGGCGAAGAAGACCAACCCCGCCCCCCGGAAGATTCCGCTCCAGCCGTAGTGAAACCATTCGGTGCTATCCGGGATGAATTTGCCGCCCCAGTTGACCGTCGTGATCTTCGGCAGGCCGACGGCGATGAACGCGACGACGATCAACACCTTGATCAGTACAATCACGTCATTGACGTTCGCCGACTCCTTGATGCCGACCACCAGGAGCGCCGTCACCAGGGCGACGATCAGCATCGCGGGCAGGTTGATGATGGCCGTGACGTGGGTGAAGTCGGCATAGGCAACGCCGTGCGAGTTGAAGAGCTTGATGGCCTCGTCGTTGAGCACTGTCCAGCCGTGCCGCATATGCAGCTTGTCGGCGATCGCGTTCGGGACCTCGATCAGCACCGTCCGCGGCGACGCCGTGAGCTGCGCGGGGATGTGGAGGCCGAAATCGCGGAGCACGCTGGTCACGTAGCCCGACCAGCCGATGGCCACGGTCGTCGCACCCACCATGTATTCCAGGATCAGGTCCCACCCGATCAGCCAGGCGATGAACTCGCCCATCGTGGCGTAGGCATAGGTGTAGGCCGATCCGGAAATCGGCACGGTCGACGCCATTTCGGCGTAGCAGAGGCCCGCGAAGGCGCAGGCGATCCCGCCCAGGACAAACGAGAGCGTGACCGCCGGTCCAGCATTTTCGGCCGCGGCATGCCCCGTGAGCACGAAGAAGCCGGCGCCGATGATGGCGCCGATGCCGAGCGTCACCAGGTTCATCGCCGAGAGGGTGCGCTTGAGGCCCCCCTCGTGGCTCTCCTTGGCCTCATTCTGGAGGGCGGATATCGATTTTGTTACCCATAGATTCGCCATCGTCAACCCTTTACTCTCGTGACAGTGCCTGTCGCCTCGCGTCGTCCTCCGGACCGGGGAGAGGGTTCGGGTCGGGGCGTTCCGTCATGGCCTCAAGTTCAAATCAGACTGGCCCGCGCGGCCCGGAGAATGCAGCCGCGCGGGCATGCTGAGCGGGAATTCGGGGAGCCGTTCACTTCCCGCGCTCGTCCAGCTCCATCACCTCGATCTTGCGGATCTGGACCTTGCTACCCGGGTCGTGGTGCTGGAAGGCGAAGTGGCCGTGGTCCCAGGCCTTGGTGTACTCGATCAGCTCGTACTGCACCTCGCCGTTGATCGAGACCTTGATGTGCGGGACCGTCTTGCCACGCCAGTTCTTGTCCACGACCTCGACCTCGTAGGTGAACCAGGTGTCGGGCGGGACGATTTGCTTGTAAACGTGCACGAACCCGTAGATCGACCCCGTACGGATCGGGTCGGCGTGGGTGCTATCGATCTGCGCCTCGTATCCCTCGGCGAAGGCGCCGTTCGGGTTCGGGCAGCGGAAGTACATCCCCGAGTTGCCCCGGTCGCTGATCTTGATCTCGGCGCGGAATTTGAAGTTCTTGTAGTCGCCCTTCGGGCTGTACAGCATCGACGGTCCGCCTGAGCCGGTGAGCGAGCCATCCTGGACGGTCCAGTTGCTCTGGGCCTTGCTGGTCAGGGCGAAGGTCCAGCCGCTCATCGTCTGGCCGTCGAACAGCGAGACCCACTCGCCCGCGTTCGCGTGCGAGCAGCCCGTGAGGCCGACCAGGCTCGCCACCAGGCCCAGCAAACCGGCGTACGCGCGATGTCCGTGTCGAATCATGGATCGTGTTCCTCGGGAATCGGAGACCGGCCGCCTCGCGGGAGGGTTGGGGTTTTCCGGGCGGCACCGAGCCCGTCGCAATCCGGCGGCCGACGTTCCAGCCGTCGCGGGCGCCGGCGCGACTCGAAATCCCCGACGGCCCGGGGCGGCCAACGGATCTCGGGAATTCTGTAAATCTCGCGAGATCAAAAGTCTAAGCGAAGGTCCCCAACCTCGCCAGGGGTCAGTCCCGCGTCTGTCCTGCCGTCCCGACTTACGAGCCAGGCGCCCAGGTGCCGACCGGGCTGGCCGACCGTCTGGAACAGCCTCGCACGGGGCGTTACATTGGCGGCCTGTCGCCCGGGATCGGGCTCCGGTGTCATCCGGACGCGCCGCCCGGCTCCCGCTTTCGCCCGACTCCGAGGATTTCGCCGATGCTCCTTCAACATCCCCGACTCCGCCGGCTTCATCACTCCCTCTGGACCGTTTGCCTCCTCGCCCTGGGCCTTTCCTCGGGCGCCTGCGCTCAGGGGCCCGATACGACCAACCCCAAACCCCGCG
>DAIDJI010000746.1 GCA_027451455.1 Planctomycetales bacterium
AGGCTCCCGATCGGTCGGAATGCGTCAGGCTTCATGAATTTTCTCCGCGATGGGCCTCAGTGATCGACGAGGACGACGTAGAGTGCCGACCGGGGGAGGTCGACCTCGATCGAGCCCGCCTTGCGACGGACGGTCGCCGTTCCGCGTGGGTATCCGTTGGGATCGAGCGGGATCGCGCGGGCGAGGTTTGGGTTGCGGACGAGGATCGTCGCCTCGGTCGCCGCGATCGCCCAGGGCATCTTGCCGGTTGACTCGATTCGACGACCGTGGATGGTGGTCTTGCCTCCGTCGATCGGGAAGGTCGCATCGCGGTCGACCCAGCCGGTCGGCCGGGCTCGGGTGCCGACCTGCACCAGCACCTTCTTGCTTTTCGAGAGCGGGAGGCCGTCCATCGAGACCGCGACGATCGCCGCGTATTCATTTTCGGATCGGATGGTCACGTCGCTCAGGACGATCGGCCCGAATTTGTCGAGAAATCCGACGACTCCCTGCGCGGTCGGGGCTTTCATCGCGAAGAGTCCTCGGCCGTAATCCCAGTAGAGCTCGCCGGTGTTGCTTCGGACGACTTTTTTCTCGCGGTTGATGGATTTCGAAAGGTCGGCGACCTTCGTCTGGTTGGGGTCGGAGCCGTAGGAGACCTCAACGGGTCCGACGAGATAGGCGAGCGGGTCGACGCCGTTTGCGAGGTGGGCGCGTTTGGGGGCATCGCCGAGGTCGCGGTTGGGGTCGTATCCCGGGTCCTCGGCGATGATCGGAGGGACGCGCTCCCAGATCTGGTCGAGGCTTCGGTGCTCGGTGACGGCCGGTGGTCCGGCCTTGATGTCGCCCCGACGGAAGAGCAGGGCGGCGGCCGGGAACTGGCCGAGCATTTCGGGCGTGGCGATGGACCACTTGGCCCGAGAGGCCGAGTCCCACTCGGCCCGATCCTGGTTCGACCACTCGGTTTCGCCGGTCGAGAACCAGTAAACGATGTCGAGCCCGGTGAGCGACTGGTAGGCCGCGGTGAGCAAGGGCGCCTCGGCCTGATAGCTCATCGGCGGGACCCAGTGCGTCTCGGTGATCATCATCGGATAACCGCGAACCTGCCGGATCGCGAGCGGGAAGGCGCGCGGGTCGAGCAGTACCGAGGAATCGACGAACTGATCCCCGCGGTCGATCCGCCATCCGTTGTTGGGGCCGACATGCACCGGGCTGTAATACCGGTTGACGGCCATCACCTCGTTCGCCGTGTAGGACCATCGCTCGGCGTCGTTGAGCCGGATGTTATCGGCCGTTTTCCAGTTTCCCGCGTTGATGAGCTGGCGACATCCGAGGTCCTCGCGCAGGTATCGCTCCATCTCGGCGTTGAAGCGGTGCATCGTTTCGGTGAGGAAATGAAGCTGGTCGTCGAGCCGCTTCTTCATGCCTCCCTGTCGGTCCTGGGTTAGCTCCCAGATGATGTGGATGCCGAGGATTCCGCGCCTCGGGTCGTCTTCCTTCATCGAGGCGCCTTCCCAGGCGCGTTGGGCCGCGGCGATCGACCCATACTTTTGCGTGACCCAGTCTCCGAATTGCTTTCCCAGCAATTCGAGCTGCTTCCCCTTGATCGCCTGCTCGGTCCAGAACAGGAGGCTGTCCTCGTTCTGAAGGTGGATCATCGCGAGGGCGGGGTCCTTCGCGAGCGGGATTCCGGTGTGGGGATTGGGGCGGGTCAACAGGTCCTTCAGCCAGGACTTGTAGGCTTGCTGAAGCCTCGGGTTGAAGAAGAGCAGTCCCTGGGGAGACTGGTCCTCGGGCCATCCTTCGATTCCCCACGAGGTCGGGACCGGCTTGAACTCGGAGGCCCAGTAAGGACTGATCGATGTGTAGATTCCTTCTTTTTTCATCGCCGGGACCAGTTGCCAGGCCTGATCGAGACCCTTCGTGTCGGAGGCGCCGAAGCGGGGATTCTTGTCGTGGGATTCGAGGTGTCCGTGCAGTCGCACCATGTTGACGCCACGTTTGGCGAGGAACCGGGCGTGATGGGCGAGTTCCCTCGGGCTCCGGTCGCGCTGGACGTAGGTGGTGACGCCCCAGAAGCGGATTGGTTGGTCGTCGCCGCGGACGAAGCTGTTCCGGTCGGGGGAGAGCTTGATGAAGCCGTGTTCGCCGGCCTGCTTCTCGTTGAGCGAGCGGAGGTCGAGCAAGGCCTCGGGGCGGAAGGTATCCGGGGCGGGCTGGAAGGCCCAGGTTCCGCCCGCGGACCGCGATCGGGCGGATTGGGCCGGGGCGTCGGGTGCTGCGGCGTGGGCCAGCAGGAGGGCGGCGAGAAGCGATGGGGCGAGTCGGAACACGTCGGGGTCCTCCGATCGAAGGAGAGCGGTCGGGAGCCGGGACCGGACCAGGCCCGGCCGCCGCATCTTGCATCGACGCGGCGGCCGAATCTCAATGTACCAGGCTTTCGCCCGCGTCTCGACCACCTGGAGGATGGCCCGCGCGACCGGATCAGCGCGGGATGGCGTACTCGGGCATCATCAGGACGACCCCCTCGCGCTGGAGCAGGTCCAGGTGGCGGAGCGCCTCACAGACCGAGGCGACCCGGGCAGGGTCGAGGTGGCCGATCATCGGCATCGCCAGATCGACGAGCGAGGCGCCGACTTTCCCGCCCGCGAACCGGCCGAGCCCCGGCCCGCCATCGGCGTTCCCGGAGGTCTCCTCGATGAGCTGTTCGAGGAAGTTCTTCGGCGCAGGGACCAGGCGGGTTTCATACTCGGTCATTTTGGCCTCGCCGGCGACGTACGCGATCGCATCGCCGAGGCCGCCGATCCGATCGACCAGGCCCAGCTCGAGCGCCTGCTTGCCGGTGAAGACCCGGCCGCCGGCCAGTTCGTCGATCGGCTTCTTCAGGCGATTGCCGCGGATTTTGGTCACGTGTCCCTTGAAGACGTCGTAGATTTCGTCCATCCAGGCCTGGAGCCGTTCGCGCTCTTCGGGAGTGAAGGGCTCGCCGGAGGCGAGCAGCCCGGCATTCCGACCGCGCTGGTAGGTCTTGAAGGTGATCCCCACCTTCTTCCACATGGCCTCGGTCGCGAGCTTGCCGCCGACGACGCCGATGGAGGCGGTGATCGTCGTGGCATCGGCGAAGATCACATCCGAGGCGCAGGCGACATAGTATCCGCCGCTACCGGCGACGTTCCCCATCGAGACAACGAACGGCTTTTTTGCCTTCACGCGGCGGGTGGCGTCGAGGATGATCT
>DAIDJI010000747.1 GCA_027451455.1 Planctomycetales bacterium
CGTTGCTGGACGGCCTCCTGGATGATGAGATGCACCAGCCGGATGACCGGCGCGTCTCCTTCCTCCAGAGTGTTGGTGGTGCTCGACTTGCCGCCGGTGCCGACGTCCTCGGCGAAGTCGATGGCGGTGTCGGTGAATTCCTGGAGCATGGAGTCGACCGACTCGGTCTCGGCGGTGCTGCTCCCGTAGTATTTGTTGATGGCCTCGACGATGGATTCCTTGGGCGAGAGGGAGACCTCGATATCCCGGTTCAGGACGAACCGGAGTTTGTCGATGGTTTCGAAGTCGAGCGGATCATGCATGATGACCCGGATGAGCCCCCCTTCCTGGGCCAGGGGCATGACGATGTTTTCGCGCGCGAGGGATTCGGGGACCAGTTCGATGACGGAGGGGGGGATCTCGATCTCGCGGAGTTCGACGAAGGCGAGGCCGTGTTGTTCGGCCTTGGCCTTCATGATCGCGTCGGCGTCGGCGTAGCCGAGGCGGACGAGGGCTTCCTCGACGGTGCTGTTGGGGGAAGTGGCAGCTTCCTTGAGCTGATCGGGGCCGATCACCCCGCGACGGACCAGGATCTCGGTCCAATCCCGACTCTTGGCCATGGCAGAACGACTCCGGAAGTGGACAACGGATCGCCGGGGACGAACGTCGACCGGAGGCGACCGCGGGGCGCGGCAACTCTCTATTGACGTCAGCCCGGCCCGAAGGGTCCGTGGGTGGTCTGATCGCTCGCAGGGACTCGAAGATTTACAGGAACAGAATCGATACCGTGACGACCATCCGGACGACCCGGCCGCACCGTCAGATCGAGGATGAAAGGGGATGAACCGAATCAATGAGGACACTTGAAGTTACCAAGCCCTGGGCTGACCGGCAAGGAAATCGTTAAGATTTCCATCACCCAGGGCGCCGGATTCGCTTCTTCAATTCGGGGTGCCCCAGGTGACCGATCGATCACCGGTAACGACCTCACCAATGATCCAGGAGGGGATGCTTGCTTCCTGCCTCAGGTGCCGAACAATCGCCTCGGCGTAGTATTCGGCCACGATGAGGACCAGACCAATTCCCATGTTGAAAACGCGGTCCATCTCCTCAGCATCCACACGGCCGAGCTTCATCAGCCACGGAAAAACCGGGGGAACGGTCCAGGAACCGCGGGCCAGCCGAATCGAGCAACCTTCGGGAAGAATGCGAGGCGGGTTGTCGATCAATCCGCCGCCGGTGATGTGGGCGATTCCGTGGACAGTCCGTTTGACGCGATAGTGCCGGTAGACGGCCTTCATCGCCGGGACATAGATGCGGGTTGGTTCGAGTAGCTCATCGGCGACGGTCCGGTTCAATTCGGGAACGAAGGTCTCGGGGGTCAACCCGGCGTGCTCGAAGACGATCTTGCGCGCGAGGCTGTATCCATTCGAATGAAGGCCCGAGCTGGCCAGACCGATCACGCGGTCGCCGACGCGGATGTCGCGGCCATCGAGCATCCGACGACGCTCGACGACGCCGAGGCAGAAGCCGGCGAGGTCGTACTCGCCGGGACGATAGAAGTCGGGGAGGATGGCGGTCTCGCCGCCGAGGAGGGCGCACTCGGCCTCGACGCAGCCGTCGCTCACTCCCTTAATAATCTGCGAGGTCAGTTCAGGTTCGTCGCGGCTCATCGCGACATAATCGAGGAAAAGGAGCGGCTCAGCGCCCGCGCAAAGGCAATCGTTGACGGACATGGCGACCAGGTCGATCCCGACGGTCGCGTGGCGGCCGGTGGCGAAGGCGAGTTTAAGCTTGGTGCCGACACCGTCGGTCGAGGCGACGAGGACCGGGTCACGGTACGTTCTCGAGAGCAGGCCGATCTGGTCGTTGAGCCGGAAGAGTCCGGCGAAACCGTCCTTCCACTCGAGCACCCTCGGAGTAAAGGTTCGGCGGAGCAGCGGTGGCAGCCGGGACATCGTCTGCTCGTAAACGTCGAGGTCGACCCCGGCCGATCGGTAGTCCATGTCCGGTCCAATCTTCGGTCTCAGGAGTGGGGCGCTTCGCCGGGCCGCCCGGACGGTCCGCGCAGCCCATCCCGGGGCCGGGTCGGATCGCCCGCAACGCAACGCCGGGTCCCTTGAACATACCACCCGGCGCGAGTATCCTGAAGCCGATTCAGCTTTCCTGCACCGGTCCGATCTCGGGATCGTTCCGGCCTGCCTCGAACGACATGCCGTGCAAACCCCAATGACGTCCCCCAGACACCGGGAGTCCCGATCCATGCTTCGAAAGTGGATGGTCTTCGGCCTCAGCGCGGGCATCCTCGTCGCCTTCGCCGGCGCCGGCTTCGGCCTGACTGACGACGAGTCCGAACTGGAAAAGGTGATGGAGAAGGTCAACAAGGCGAACAACGCCATCAAAAAGGGCGTTCGGACACCAGTCGCCTTCAAGAAGATGCACAAGGATATCGCCAAGCACTCCAAGGAGCTGGTCAAGTTGGCGAAGGAGAGCAAGCCGATCAAGGACTCCGTCAGCCGGGCGAAAGACGTGGCCAATCCCCAGAAGAAGTGGGACGAGATGATGGACGACTTCATCGCGAAGTCAGAGATGCTCCAGGGGACGGCGAACAAGTCGGAGCCGGACTACGACGACACCAAGAAGGCGTTCAGTGCCCTTTCGAAGACATGCTCCGACTGTCACAAGGTTTTCCGGGTTGAAGACGAAAAGTTCTGAGCGGATGCCGATAGCCAGGACAGGCACGCGATGGTTGGAGACGATCGCGGGGGAGGGAATGGCCTGCCACGATCGGACCCTCCCCAGCGTCGCCGAGGACCTGGCTCTCGACGAAGCCTTTTTGATCGAGGCCGACTCGGGTCGTGGCCCCGCTCTCGTCCGATTCTGGGAGCGGTCGACTCACGCGATCGTCCTGGGAGCATCCCGTCGCATCCGGGAGGATGTGGATGTCGACGCCTGCCGGGCGGACGGCGTCCCGATCTTCCGGCGGTCGAGTGGGGGTGGAACCGTCGTGATTGGGCCGGGGGCCCTCAACGTTTCGGTCATTCTCCCCGAGTCGGCTGCGCCGGGGCTTTCGGCCGTCGACGTCGCTCATCGGCACGTTCTGGACCGGATGGCCTCGGCAATCCGAGGGCTTGGTCGTCCCGTTGATGTCCTCGGCCACGGTGACCTTGTTCTCGACGATCGGAAGTGCGCCGGCAGTGCTCAGCGTCGGTTGAGGACCTGGTTCCTGG
>DAIDJI010000748.1 GCA_027451455.1 Planctomycetales bacterium
TTCGTGGCGTGGCCCCCGACCTCTACCAGCGTCTCAGCGAGGTCATCGGCGAGCATCAGTACATCCGACTGATCTACGACGGGAGAGATCTGGAGCTCATGACGATCGGCCCGATCCATGAGGATTTTAAAGAGCTGTTTGGCAGCTTCATCCGAGCGCTGATGCTCTGCCTGGGGATCGACCTTTTGCCGGGCGGCCAGACGACGCGGAGGACCGTCGGCGCCGACCGCGGCCTCGAACCGGACCTTTCCTATTACTTCGATCCCGAGAAGTTGCAGGCTGTGCGGTCGGCCCTCGCCCGCCGATCGAACAACCCGGCCGACTATCCCGCGCCCGACCTCGCCATCGAGATCGACGTCTCCGAGCCAAAGGTCGACCGACCGGAGATCTACCGGGCCCTCGATGTGATCGAGGTCTGGCGATTCGACGGTCGACAGGTCACGATCGAGCAGCTCCAGGCCGACGGATCGTACGCCGAGGCCACATCGAGCCGGTTCCTGCCGATCGGACCGGCCGAGATCCAGCGATGGCTGGTCGACGAAAATTCCAGCCACCGCCTCGACTGGGAACGCCGGCTCAACCAGTGGGCGGCCGGGCTCGCGATCCAGAACGGTTGACGAGCCCCTGGTCACCGGTGGGCTCTCGGTCGGGAGACCCGGTCGAGCAGACCCTCGCCGACATGCTCGAATCGGGTCGATCGGCCGTATAATGGGGCAAGTCCCGACCGAACGTTCGACGGCCCCCGAGAACGACGGAACCCACGCCATGAGCACCCTCGCCGCGACCCCGACGAAGCCCGCTCCGGCCCCCGCGGCGCCCGTGTTCACTCCCGCGACGATCCCCGGCGATCAGCGGATCGTCATCCGCGGCGTGGATCCGGATCTCTACCATCGCCTCAGCGAGGTCATCGACGAGCATCAGCACATCCGCCTGATCTACGACGGAAAGGACCTGGAGCTCATGACGACCGGCTTCCTCCACGAGCGGTACAAGGAGTTGCTCGGCCTGATCGTGACGTTCGTGACGCTGGCACTGGGGATCGACCGCGAGGGCGGGGGTGAGACCACCTGGCGAACGGCAGAGGCCAACCGCGGCCTTGAGGCCGATCTGTCCTATTACTTCGACGCTGGGAAGCTCCGGATCGTCCGGGCGGCGGTGGCCCGGGGGTCGAAGGAACCGGCCGACTATCCTGCGCCCGACCTCGCCGTCGAGATCGACGTCTCGGCGCCAAAGGCCGACCGGCCGACAATCTACCGGGCCCTTCGCGTGGAGGAAGTCTGGCGATTCGACGGTGGCCAGGTCACGATCGAGCAGCTCCAGGCCGAGGGATCGTACGCCGGCGCGACATCGAGCCGATTCCTGCCGATCGGCCCGGCCGAGATCCGGCGATGGCTGGTCGACGAGGATTCCAGCCACCGCCTCGACTGGGAACGCCGACTCAACCAGTGGGCGGCCGGGCTCGCGAACCAGAACGGTTGAGAGACCCGATCGCCCTTGCGTCCGTGGTCCGATCCTGGAGTCGAGGCCCGGGCGGATCGCAGGGACGATGGCTCCGACATCGGCGATCACGAGCCAGAAACTCAGGGACTCGGGAACTCAGGCCTGGTATCGCGATAGGCGGCGCCAGAGCGAAAGTGCTTCCGATGTGCCTCATATCGGGCCTTCGCGGCAGGGTCGGTGGAGATCGCGATGGCGTCCGATATCCATTTCTCGGCGGCCTCGAAACCGCCCGCCTCGGCGCAGGCGGCGGCGAGGGTATTGAGGAACTCGGCGCCTTTCCACTTGGTTAGCTCGCAGGCCCGGGTCGCCTCGCCGACGGCCAGGGCACCATCGCGGAACCGGGCCTCGGGGCAGGTCGCTCGGATCCAGGCGAGGTTGTTATGCACGATCGCCTCGTCTGGAGCGAGCCGGGCGGCCTCGGCGTACTCGGCCAGTGCGCCGGCGTAATCCCGCCTCGCTTCCAGAATATTCCCCCGCCCCAGGTGACTCACCGGCCGGCCCGGATCGCCCCGGAGCGCGGCCTCGAATTCGACCATCGCTTCTTCATATCGCCCGAGGTCGAGCAGGATCCGACCGCGACTCTCACGAGCCTCGGCCTGGGTCGGATCAATCCGGATCGACTCGCTGAGATCGATCATCGCCGCCGCGACCCGGCCTCGCTCCCACTCGATGGAGGCCCGGAGGCGGTAGGCCTCGGCGCAGGCGGGGTCGAGCCGGAGCGCCCGAGCGCAGTCATCGAGCGCCAGGTCGAGCTTGCCGCGACGATACCAGCCGAGCGCCCGATCGGTGTGAGCCCTTGGAGTCGGATGGAGGCGAATCGCCTCGGTGAAATCTAGAATCGCGTGTGCATCCTTTCCCTTGTGCAGCCAGGCCTCGCCCCGGTTGAGATAGAAACGGCCGACCTCGGGATTTCGCCGGATCGCCCGGCTAATGTCGTCGAGCGCCCCGTCGGTATCCTGCTTGTGAAGCCGGACCACCCCGCGAAGCTCGTGGGCCTCGGGTAAGTCCGAGTCGAGCCGGAGCGCCCGGTTGCACTCGACGATGGCCGCGTCGAGCTTGAGCTGGATCAAAAGGGCCTCGCCACGGAGGACCAGGACCATCGGCTCTTCCGGATCGAGCCGGCCGACGCGTGCAAACAGGTCCGGAATCAGGACAAGCCGTCCCGCCAAGCCAAGGCGAAAGATGCAGCAAATCGTTCATCGTGAGTCGCAGAAGGGTGGCACGGAGTGGTCGAAACTGGCCTCACTTCGGTGTGAGAGAGGGAAGGAGACGAGGTCGCACCGCTTACCGCTTGACTCTCGATCGCGGCTCGGGAGGATGGAATAGCGGGTGGCCGAAGAAACGGCCGACGCCGGCGATAGGCAGTCTGTGCGGTGTTCGCTTCGGCCTTGGATGACGTGACTCCCGAAGAAATCGCAGGATGGTTCCGCTCCCATGCGTCGTACACTATGCAGCTGTGAAGTGCTCTAACATGCGAAGACGACAACCACTCAAGCGGACAAGCCGGCCAAGGACCGGATGGCTGGCCCGTGGTCGGGGCTTTGCTCGGGAGGCCCGCGCCGGACGCCGTCATGATACCTCCTGCCGACATTCCTGCTCTCGCCGCCCGTTTCCAACGCTTCGGCGCCCTGGCCCAGGCCGAGCAGCTCTACCGCCAGGCCATCCAGGACCAACCCGGTGACGCGGAGCTCTGGGCGGGGCTCGGGCG
>DAIDJI010000749.1 GCA_027451455.1 Planctomycetales bacterium
TGACGCGGTTGGCATTGCCGTTTTCCTTCGCCAGGGCGACGGCTTTCTCGTCGAGGTCAACACAGGTGACCTCGCGGGCCTTGCCGTGGATCAGGGCATTGAGGCCGAAGCCGCCGGTATAGCAGCAGAGGTCCAGGACCGAGCGGTCCTCGCAGAATCGGGCGAGGTCGCGGCGGTTGTCGCGCTGGTCGCAGAAGAAGCCGGTTTTGTGGGCGTCGCCGAAGTGGATCCGATAGCGGATTCCGTGCTCCTCGATGGTGACACGAGGCGGGATCTGCGGGCTGTCGATTGGGCGGCCGGAGAAGTCCTCCTGGCGGGCGACCCGCTCGTCGACGTTCACCCGATAATGGTCGGTCCCCATCTTCTCGGCGAGCAGGCTCAAAATCGGCCCGATGCGCTGGTAGATGCCGAGGCTGAAGACCTCGACGGAGAGGACGTCGGCAAAGCGGTCGACGATCAGGCCGGTGAGGCCGTCGCCCTCGGCGTGGAGGAGTCGATAGGCGTCGGTCTCGCGATCGAGGTTCAGAAGCGACTTCCGGAGCGCAACGGCCTGTTCGATCCGGCGGGTCCAGAACGCCAGTCCCGGCGGTTCGGCGTCTCGCGAGAGGAACCGGAGCGCGATCTGCGACCGGCCGTTGTAGAGGGCGTAGCCGAGGTGCTGACCCTCTCGATCGACCACGCGGACGAGGTCGCCATGATTGGGTGCGGCGGCTCCGACGGGTCCGTCGACCATCTTCCGATAGATCAAGGCGTGACCGCCCGGGGCGCGGATGGCGATCGTCGGCAGGGTGCCTTCGGGGTCGAGACTGCGGTCGGGGACGACCGCCGGCGCGGCGATGGGACTTCGTTTCGTCATTCCGATCCGTCCTCGAGTTCATCGTCTTCGAGGTCGTCGGCGGCGGGGCCCTCGTTGCGGAGAAGCCGACGGAGCCGGACGAGCAGCGCCGTCGCGTACCGCTGGGCGGCGAGCTGACGGGTCATCACGGCCTCGTCGGCGGCGGAGAGTGGGATCTCGGCGAGCAGACGATTGGCCTGGCAGAGGGCGTTCCAGCCGACCTTCAGGACGGCCGATGGATCGAGTCCGCCTCCCCTGGCCTGTGTCAGGAGCTGCCGTGCTTTCTTCAATCCGGCCTGCGCCTGCTGGACCTGGCGCAGGGCGGTCCCGGGGCTCATCTCCTTCATTCGTCTCCTCGCTCTGTCCGACGGGTCGGGTTTGTCTATTTGCGGGATAAAGTATAGACTGAAGGACGTCCTGACTGGTACCTCGACCCCGCGGGAGTGCGGAACATGTCCGGAGAGTCGCAGGCCGCCAGCGCCGTCGTCGAGCCGGAAGTGACGACCGAGCAGCAAACGCGGCGCCTCCCCCCGTACAACGTGGTGATCCTCAACGACGAGGTACACACGTTCGACTACGTGATCGAGCTGCTGATCAAGATCTTCCGCCACACGAAGCCGAAGGCCGAGGAACTGACGCTCCGCATTCACAATTCCGGGCGTGCGATCGTCCTGACGACGCACAAGGAGCTGGCCGAGCTGAAGCGGGACCAGGTGATCGCCTACGGTCCGGACCCGAGGATGCAGGAGTCGAAGGGCCCGCTCCGCTGCTACGTCGAGCCGGCGCCGGGCTGATCGGGCCCCGGCCGGACGGTCGGCCCAGGCCCCGGGTGAGGCCGGTCGGAGCCAGACCGTCGCCTCCAATCATCCGGAGATGATCCCCAGGCGAGCCACCGTCGGAGCGTTTGCCGTCCGTGCGACCCCTTGCGGTCGGTTGGCTTCGGGGAGGAACGCCGAATCGACCGTCGCGCCAAACGCTCGCGACATCAACCACCCGCGACATCGAACCCCGCCCCCGATCGGGCCGGACCGTCCGCGATCGCTCCGGGCGGCCTCGCGGGTCGAAATCGGGCGGACTGGGTGATGGGATGAGTTGGTTGGCGGACGCTGGGGGCGTTCGTCGATCGGCGTCTCACCGCTGGGAGGCAGACTCGAGTGGCGTCCTCGTTCTGCGACCGGAGGCCACGCCGCCGAGGCCGATCTCGGTCTTTGTCTCTGTACCCTCTGTGGCGAATCTTCTTTGATGGGTTGCGGCCCGTCTGGGCCTGACCGGTCTTTGCGACTCGCCGGGCCGGCCGGCCATCTCCTGTCGACGTCGGGATTTCCCGCGGCATTGGGGGTGGTGTACGATGGTCGAAAAGCGAGGGAGGGATCGTCATGTCCGCGTCGCGGGCCCCCGGCACGCTCAACCTGGAGCAACTTCTCGAAGCGATCGATCGCCTCGCGCCCGCGCAGCGTCGCGAGTTGGAGCGCCGACTGGCCGCGCGGCGCGTGGAGGACGGGAACGAAGTCTCCGACGAGGCGACGCCGATCCGGGCCGCCGGGTTCCGCCTGTCGGCGGCTGCGGAGCGACGTTTGAAGCGGCTGATCGACCGGAGCGAGCGCGGACTCCTGACCCCGGAGGAACTGGTCGAATATCGGGCCCTGGCCCAGGAAGCCCAGCAGCTCGACGTCGCCCACGCCGAGGCCCTGGCGGAACAGGACCGCCTCGGGAAGTCGGCGCGGCCCACGGAGGGGGGAACTCGCGGCCGAGGCCGTCGAAATGGGTCTTGAGTCGATCCCGCGCGCGGTTCGGCGACAGGTTCGCGACCGCGCCGGGGATCGTTGCGAATATTGCCAGCATCCCGCCAGCTATTCGTGCGCCCCGTTCGTCTGCGAGCACGTCCGGCCCCGGACGCTCGGATCGGGGAACACGATCGAGGAACTGGCCTGGGCGTGCCCGGCGTGCAACGGGCACAAGTACGACAAGACGCGGTCACGCGATCCAGAGACCGGTCGAATGGTCCCCCTGTTCCACCCGCGCCGCCAGCGCTGGAGGCGACACTTCGCCTGGCGTGCGGACCTCCTCCGGATCGAGGGACGCACCGCCACGGGACGAGCGACCGTGTTGGCCTTGCACCTGAATGCCCCGGCGTTGATCAATCTGCGCCTCGCCTTGCGTCAGGTCGGTGCGCATCCGCCCGAGGTCCGGTGAACGGGATGGTCGTCCGTGGACCGGGCCGGACACCTTGAGGCCCCGTCTGATGACCGGATCGGGCCAGGACGGGCATTCCGGCCCTCATTGGCCCAGAGACGACCACCGCCGACCCCATTCCCGAGATCAGGACGCAAGAGAGGATCGCGGCGCCCGACGCTCGCCACATCCTCC
>DAIDJI010000750.1 GCA_027451455.1 Planctomycetales bacterium
CCACGTCGAGCACGGCCCGGGCCTCCCCGGCCACGTGTTCGGTGATCCGGCGCCGGGCCAGCAGGTGGGCCAGCTCGGCCCGTTCGGCCTCCACGACGAGCCGCCGGGCCAGCCGCTCGGCGGCGGTCGCACGCGCCGCGAGGTAGGTCCCGCCGATCGCGGTCGCCGCCAGTAGCGAGAGGAAGCACGCCGCCACAACCAGTCCTGCCCGGTGTCGCTGCACGAACTTCCCCACGCGATACCACCTCGACGGCGGGCACGCCTCCACCGGCTCGTTCGCCAGATACCGCTCGACGTCCCGCGCCAGCCCGCCGGCGCTGTCGTACCGCCGGGTCCGATCTTTCTCCAGCGCCCTCATCGCGATCCAGTCCAGCTCGCCGCGGACCAGCCGGGTCAGCCGTGCCGGTTCGGTCCGCCGCGTTGCCGCGATCGACGCCAGGCCCTCGCCCGAGCCCGAGAGCCGGGCGCTGGGCCTCGGCGGCTCCTCCTCGCGGATCCGACGCAGGAGCTCGGCATAGCCCGCCTCCCGAAGCCGAGCGCGCTCCAGCGGGGTGCTGCCGGTTAACAGCTCGTAGAGCAGCACACCCAGCGAGTAGATGTCGCTTCGAGTGTCCACGTCCTGCGCGATCGGTTCGGCCTGTTCGGGGCTCATGTAATCGAGCGTCCCGACGATCGTTCCGTGCTGGGTGAAGAGTGTCTTCTCGGTCAGCCGCTGGTCGACCGCCTTGGCGATGCCGAAGTCGATCACCTTGGGCGTCGGTCGGCCGTCGACGAGGGTGATCAGGACGTTGGAGGGCTTGATATCGCGGTGGATGATCCCCTTCTGGTGGGCGTGCTGAATGGCCCGGCAGACGGGGATAAACTGCTCCAGCCGCTCTCGCGGGTCGAGACGGGCCTCGTCGCAATACTCGGTGATCGGCACTCCCTTGACCAGCTCCATGACGAAGAAGGGCCGGCCGCTCGCGGTGGCGCCGGCGTCGAGGACCCTGGCGATGTTGGGGTGGTCCATCAGCGCCAGGGCCTGGCGTTCTGCCTCGAAGCGGGCGACAATCTGGGCGGTGTCCATGCCGGGCTTGATGATCTTCAGCGCCACCTTGCGGCGGACGGGGTGCTCCTGCTCGGCCAGGTACACGACCCCCATGCCGCCCTCGCCGATCTTCTGCAGAAGCTTGTACGGGCCGATCCAAGCCCCTGGCCCCTCGACGCTCGAACCGGGCTTACCCACTCCCGCCGGCGCTGGAGAATCCGGGATCGGGGCGGTCGTGATCGACTCACGGTGGCAGGCCGTATCCGCCTCCTCGCCCGAATCCGTCGGGGCGGGGGTGTCCGGCTCGCGTGGCTCGACGACCGGACGGTCGAGATAACTGTCCGGCCGATCGTTGGCCCGGAGCAACGCCTCGACCCGATGCCGGAGCGCCCCGTCGGCGCCGCACTCGCGATCGAGGACTGCCCGGCGCTCCGCCGGGTCGACGAGGTCGACCGCCTCAAGGAATATCGACTGGACGCGCTTCAGATCGACGGCCACGGTGAGAACCTCCCGTTTTGGGCTCTACTCCCTCATGCGCCGTCCGCAGGCCCGGCTGTCGAACGGCCTGTTATTTTTCTCCTCCCTCCCCGAGAAAATCGCGGAGCCAGGCCCGGGCGAAGGTCCACTTCCGCCGAGCCAGATAGACAGTGATGCCCAGCGCGGCGGCCACATCCTCGTGGCCGAGGCCGGCGAAATGGCGGAGCTCCACAACCCTGGCCGCGACCGAATCCTCCTCGGCCAGCCGGAGGAGCGCCTCATCGAGCGCGAGCAGCGGATCATCGGGAGTGGGTGCGGGCTGGTCGGTCAGGTCGACCCGGCGCAGGCCGCCTCCCCGCTTCTGCCGATGCTTCCGCCGGGCTGACTCGACAAGAATGCGGCGCATCGCCACGGCCGCGGCGGCGAAGAAGTGACTGCGGCCGTCCCAGGGACGGTGCGGGTCGCCGCCGACGAGTCGGAGATAGGCCTCGTGGACCAGAGCGGTGGCCTGGAGCGTCTGACCCGGGGCCTCACGCGCCAGCTCCCGCGCCGCCAGCCGACGCAACTCGGCGTAGACGAGCGGGAGCAGGTCGTGGGCGGCCCGCACGTCGCCCCGGCCGACAGCCTCGACGATCCGGTCGATCTCGTCGTGATCGGGCTCGATGATCGCCCTCCTCGTATTCGATCCGGCAGCCGGTGGAGTGACTGGACTCAGAATCTCACGCTGCTTGCGAGGAATCAAGGGGTGGGCGTACGTCGATGACGTTGAGAGTCGCCATCGACGGGGACAGAGAGGTTTTCTCCGTCTCCTTCATCGCCCTGTCGCGAGGCAGGACAATTACCTTCTTGACCTGGTCGCCCGCGATACCAAAGCGCCTGAAATTGGCAGGCAGCCACTGCTTCAACCGCGCGGCGTCGGCGGGGCCCATCCCGTCCAACTCCGCAAGCATCGCCTGCACTTGAACCGGACTGGCGAGTTCGCTGGGATAGGTCAGCCGATAGATGTTGCTCTTGGAGCTGTTTAGGTTTGACGTAGCTCCCGCGATCGTTGCAGAAAGCAAGGACGCAGCCACACACAACGTATATCGTGCTTTCATTTCGAGTTCCTCATTCCGCCGACACATGTCGGCAAACGCTTCGGTTCAGCGGCGGCACGGAGCGCCGTGCATGTCGTGTCGTGCCGGACGGTCTGAATGAGACGTCCTGTTCTGCCTTGAACCCGGGATCGCGCCGCGGATCCCCAAAAGATGACCCACTGCGCTTTTGCAGGTCTGATCACACGCGGATGATGTCGCGCTTGATCGAATAGAGGATGGCGATCACATCGTTCCGGGTATCCGTATCCAGTCCGTGTTTTTCCATCGCCCCGACGATGTCGTCCATCACCGCCAGGTATTCCTGTTCGCTGATATTCATGCCTTTGTGGGCCGCAAGCATGTCCCTGCCCGTGTAGGCCTCAGGCCCACCCGCGCCGGCGCCGAAGAATTCACGCGCCATGCGCTTGGCATGCTGCATATCCTTGATGTTTTCAAAGCGGGTTTTGACGACGGGATTGACCAGATGCGCGGCGATCACGTCGTCGACGAGAGCGGCAATGCCGGGCGCACCGCCCAGGCGTTCATAGAGTGTCGTGTTCATGGAGCCCTCCACCCAGATCGATCAACTGGTTTGCTTAGATGCCGATCCGC
>DAIDJI010000751.1 GCA_027451455.1 Planctomycetales bacterium
GTCAGAGACGCGGGCGGCGGGCTGCGGCATGGGCGTCACCTCCTTCTCTCGACGACGGTACGGGCCGATCGTGGGTTGCCTGCGGCCAGGGACGTTGACCCTCGGCGACCTCACGCCCAATTCGGAAGAAGGCCGCGAATTTCTCGGGCGCTTTTTCGGGCTCGTGGATCACAGCGCAGAACGTCAAGGTGCCGACGACCAGTTTCGCGGTGGCCGGCTCCGGCGGGGCGACGACGGGTAGATCCGCCGGCGCCAGGCTCCCTCCGCTGAAATAGGCCGCTGCCGCGGCACAGCCGGCGGGCGTCTCCAGGCCGGCTTTCTGGGCCGCCGCGAACGCCGACCGACGGTGCGCGTCGGTCGGGTCGATCACCCAGGCCCGGGCCGCCTCAAGGGCCCGGGCGGCCTCGGGGGATGGTCCTCTCGCCTCGGCGGCGATCAGGCAGGCCCACCAGACCGCCTCACGCTTCGGCAGGGCGTGGGCCAGGACCTTCATGGCGTCGATGGCATGGCCGTTCTGCGAAAGGGCGTCGAGAAACGTGCGAACGGTCATCCCGTCCACGAGTTGTCCGCGTGCCTCGTCGCCGATGCCCGCGCGATCGCGGAGTTCGGCGGCCGGCTGGTCGAGTTTCGTCGAGGGATCGTCCTGTCCCATGGGCGAGCCGCCATCGATTCAGGGTAAGGGATCGCGAGGTCGTGGAGACTTCGCGCGACAAGGGGCCGGCGTTGTCGGCCTTTCAGCCGATCATCGTGATTCCGCCGCTGATCTGCGTCATGGCCTCGCCGCTCATCTGGAGCATCAGGCCCTGGACCTGGGTTTGCACCTGTCCGTTGATCTTGACCATCATCCCCTGGATGGTGATCCCCATCTGGTTGATCGTGATGCTGTTCTCGCCGACCTTGAGGGTGATCGACTGCATCGCCTCGGTGGAACTGGCGCCGAGGGCGAGTTTGGTCGACTGGTTGCCCATGCTGAGGGTCAACGTGTCGTTGCCCATGCCGAGCTTCACCTCGCGGTTCCCCATGCTGATCTCGTGGGTGTCGTTCCCCTGCTTGACGGTGATCGTACGGTTCCCCATCTCAATCGTGACCGATTCGTTCCCGGTCTTCACGGTCTCGGTCCGGTCCTTGAAGACGGAGATCGTCTGACTGCCACCGCTGGCGGAGGCGTCGCCGATGGTGACCTTCTGGTTGTTGAAGACGGTGAGGGTCTGGCTGCCGTCGTCGGCCTGGTTCTTGCCGGCACCGACGCTGAGCGAGTGGTTGTTGAAGACCTCGATCGACTGGTCGCCCTTGTCCTTCTTGTCGAATCCGACCTTCAGGGTATCGTTATTCTCGACGACCCGGTTGAAATCCTTTTCGGCGTGGAAGTAGACCTCTTCGGACCCCTTCTTGTCCTCGAACCGGAGCTGGTTGAAGTTGGCGGTCTCGGCCTGGGTGGTGCTTCGGTCGAGGTAACCGCTCTGGGTCATCTTGTCGGGGAGGGTGTAGGGGGGCATCAGATCGGCGTTGTAGACGCTGCCAACGACAATCGGCCGGTCGGGATCTCCCTCCTCGAAGGCAATGAGCACTTCCTGGCCGACGCGGGGAATGTGGATGATTCCCCACTGCTTGCCGGCCCAGGGGGTTGCCACCCGGATCCAGCAGGAACTGTTGGCATCCTTTTTCCCCTGGCGGTCCCAGGGAAACTGGACCTTGATCCGCCCGTATTTGTCAGTAAAGATCTCGTCTCCCTGGTTGCCGACGACGACGGCCGTCTGGGTCCCCTCGATCCGGGGGCGCGGGATCACTCGCTCGGGCCGGAAGGGGAGCGCGGCCGGGATGCATTCGAAGACGTTTTCGTAAGGGATCTCGGCGTTCCCGAGCGTATAAGCGTTCCCGGCGCTGGCCGAATGCTGGACGCGGGTGACGACGTACGGGCCGTTGCCGTCGAAGTGGCGGGTGAGGGTGAACTTGCCGCCGGCCGTGAGCTGGCGGCAGGTACTCTGACCTTCGAGCAGGATCGCGGCGGCCTCTTCTTCCTGCATCCGGATGCCGGCGGTGCGTTTGTTGTCCTCGAAAATGTGCTGGACGTCGGAAGCACGGTCGCCGCCCCCGGGAGCGACGCCATCGAACCGCTGCGCGTAAAGGCCGGGGTAGTCGTAGATTTCCATCTTGTCATTGCCGCCGACCTTCAGCTTGTGGCTAACGGTCCCCACCTGGACGGAATCCAGGGTCGGCTTGATGGCCTCAAGGTTTTTGCCCGGAAGCTCGAAGCAATAATCCCAGAGGCGATACTTCCCGGATCGGATCGTCTGCGACTTTTCCCAGCGATGGATGCGGTCCTCGGTCCGCGTCCCCCCTTCGAGCGTCTCGTAAATCAGCGAGGTCGGGCCGGGGACGTTCGGGAAGCTCGCGGGGGTGTCGGCGACCACCATTTTGTGCGAACCGTCGCTATGGGTGAAGAAGTAGAAGATCCCTTCTTCTTCCATCAATCGGCTGGCGAAGGCGAAGTCGGTCTCTCGGTACTGGACGCAATAATCCCTGGGAAAATACTGGCCCTGGAGCTGGAAGCTGACGTCGAGGCCGGTGAGGACCTGCTTGAGGATGTCGGGGACGGCGAGCTGCTGGAAAATTCGGCTCTGCTGGCTCCGGGTGAGGAGCCAGAATTTGGGAACCAGCTCGGCGCGATACCGGGTGAACGTGGCACCGCCCTGTGCGGACGGGCGTCGTTCTCCCTGGCTGAATCGGCTGACGATCCCGTTGATGTACCGCTTCGAGCCGTCGGCCGGCATCACCAGTGTGGCGGTCACGCTCTGGCCGAGGAGCGACTCGAATTTGACCTGAGCGGTCGATTCCGCGAACATCTCCAGTTCGAAGCGGAAAAGTTTCGAGACAGCCTCCTCGCCGGAAAGTTGCTGGAGGAGCAGGACATCGGTCACCATCGGTGTCGACACGGAGAGGAGGCGGTTGGCCTGAGAATAGGTCGGCATGGCTGGCTCGCGTGAGGCGCTCCCGGGCCGTCCGGTCCCTGGCGGCGATCGGCGCCGGCCCGGCGCCCGCTCGCCGCGAGCGGGATGGTATACGATTTTATCCCGTCCCCATCGCCATGCAAGGATCACCCGCATTCCGGAGAGAATCGGGTGCCCCACTTGATTTTGGCATCCCTCCTCTGGTTTGCTTGATGAACCAGGCTTTGGCAACTCCCCGATCTG
>DAIDJI010000752.1 GCA_027451455.1 Planctomycetales bacterium
GAATTGCAGGAACAGCAATTGAGCGACGATGGCATTCGCGACCACGTCATTCACCTGTGTTCCCAGGAAGATGATGCGGTCTTTGAGCAGCCGGGAGTAAATATCCATCGCCCGCTCTTCGCGGCCGCTTCGCTCGATGACGATCGGGACCAGTGGCATTGGGATGCGCCCTTCGAGAAAGGGAGCCGACGGGCGGGCCGTCGCTCCGGGTCGGCGATGGAAGCTCGCTTCGCGATTGGCGGTGGATGTCCTGAGCCGGAACCGGCGGGCTCAGGTAACGGAGACCGGCCGGTCCTTGTCGGTGGTGATCCGGCCGACGACCTCGTCGACCAGGCCATATTCCTTGGCCTGGGTGGCGTTGAGGTAGCGGTCTCGCTCGGTGTCTCGGGCGACGCGCTCGATCGGCTGGCCGGTGTGGCGGGCCAGGATCTCATTGATCGTCTGCTTGCTCTTGACGATCTCCTCGGCCTGGATCTCGATGTCGGAGACCTGGCCGCCCACCTGGCCGTAGGGCTGGTGGATCATGATCTTGGAGTGCGGGAGGGCGAATCGCTTTCCCTTGGTGCCACCGGCGAGAAGCACGGCCGCACCCGAGGCGGCCAGGCCGATGCAGTACGTGGCGATCGGGCACTCGATGAACTGCATCGTGTCGTAGATCGCGAGCGTGCTGGTGACGCTTCCGCCGGGGCTGTTGATGTAGAAGCTGATCCCCTGCGTCCGGTTCTCGTACTGGAGGAAGAGGAACTTCATCACGGCGAGGTTGGCGACCGCGTCGTTGATGACGCCCTCGAGGAAGACGATCCGGTTCTCGAGGAGGAGGTCCCCGAGCGTCATCTGCCGCTGGCGCGCGTAGTCGCGGTAGCGCTGGAGCAGCGGGTCGGCGAGCGGAGGTTCTAGGGGCATGGCGCAGTCCTTGATGGGGTCGCGTCCGGGTTCGATCGTCCTCGGCCCGACGCGCCGGTTCGGTGGCGGGCCGATCGGCCTCGGCAGAGAACGGCAGAGCCGCCGGTCCGATGAGGAGCGGCGGCCCTCCTGAATATTGTAGCGCCGGGGCCGGCGCCTGGCTTCCCGATCAGGCCTCGGGCGGGACGGTCTGGGAGTCGTCTCCACCCTCGACGTCGCCCTCGGTCCCGGTCTCGGTTTCGGTCTCGGCCTCAACCTCGTCTTCGGCCTCGGATGCGGTGTGGTCAACCGTCTCGATCGACGCCTCCGGCCCGGCCAGGGCGGTCAGGTCGTCCTCCACGTTGCTCAACTGGAGGATGCGATCGATGACCTTCCGCTCGAGGATCTGAGTGGTGTACTGCTGGAGGGTTCCCTCCTTCTCCAGCCGCGAGCGGATACGACGCGGGCTCTCGCCCGTTCGTTCGGCCATGGACTCGATCTCGAGGTCCACATCCTCGATGTCGACCTCCAGATCCTCGGCCTCGGCGATCTTGGAGAGAAGGAGCAGTTCCTTGAGGGAGCGGAGGGTCGACTCATGGGCATTGGCCCGGATCGCCGCCTCGCTCGCCCGGATCTCGTTGTCGCCGATTCCCTCGGCCCGGAGTTCGGCGACCAGCCGGCGGATGGTGCTCTGCTCCTCGCGACGGACGAGGTCGGCGGGAAGGTCGAACGGCGTCTTTTCCAGCAGTTGATCGACGATCTGGCGTCGGAGGGCCTGCCGCTGGAGCGTCTCAGCCCGGCGCTTCAGGGCCTCCTGGACGGCCTCGCGCAGATCTTCCATGTTCTCGAAACCGATCGAGTTCAGGAACGCCGTGTTGATCTCGGGGAGCCGGATTTGCTTGAGGTCGTGGAGCCGGATCTCGACCGGAACGGTGGCGCCTCGCAGAGAGGCCTCGCCGGTGGAGGTTCCGAGATTGGCCTCGCCCTTTCGCGTCTCGCCTGGCGTGGCCCCGACGAGCGTCTGTCCCAGTTGAGGGATGGCGCCGTCGCGGAACCGGAGCTCGGGCTGGAGCCGGAACTGAATTTCCTTGACCTCGCTGAGGGTGCTACCATCGGGGCGGTAGAAGACGAGGTCCGCCGTGACGAAGTCGCCGAGTTCGGCGCTTCCCTGGAGTTTCGGCACCATCTGGCCGTGCCGTTCGAGATACGATTTTGTCTGGGCCTCGATCTCGCTCTCGCCGATCGGACGGACCGGGCGCTTCAGGTTCATCCCCTTGTAATCGGGGAGATCGAACTGAGGCCGGACCTCGACATCGATCTCGAAATTCATCGGCCCGTCCTCGGGCAGCTCGATGGCGGCCGGGTCGAGCTGGGGCTGAGTGATCGGGTCGAGCTTGTAATCGGCGTCAAGCTGTTCGAGCGAGGCCATCAGCAATGAGGACTTGACCTGATCGCCGACCTGCTTCTTGAACCGCTTGATCACAAGCTGCCGTGGAGCACGGCCAGGCCGGAAGCCTGGGACCGCCACGTCCTTGCCGAAGTCCTGAAGCGACTCGTCGAATTGACGGTCGATTTCGGATCGGGGGATGGAGACCTTCACGTGCTTCTTGCACGGGCCGACATCGCGGATGTCGACCTGCATCTCCAGCTTGCGCTTGGCGCTCTCGGTCGAATCGTCGCCAACCGTGACGGCGGTCCCACCGTCGCGATCCTCTTCCAGGCTGCTCATCAAAGGCTTCCTCTCGCCGTGACACCAGGTTGGGATGGCTTCGGGTCCGCCACACGCAACCTACGCGCTCGAGCGAAAGCCGCCAACCCGAGATGGCATCGATCCAGAGCGGGAGAAGGGATTTGAACCCTCGACACCCACGTTGGCAACGTGGTGCTCTACCCCTGAGCTACTCCCGCGGATTCCCGGCACGAGAGAATGCGGCGTGGTGTCGGGATGAAGCCCCCCGACGGCCTTGATCGCCCGGCCGACTTCCCAGTATAGCGCCCCGACCCTGGATTTCAAGCCGTCTTCGCAGAATCCTCCGCGAGGCGCTCCGGAGGGTGTTCTCGGGCGGTTCGATCGAATCATCGCGGGAGGTTTTCGTCTCCACTATTTGCGTCGGTCGCGTCGGCAGGATAATCTGGACTTCGAAAGCACATCGTCGAGGAGAGCCGACGAGTCGGGCGTCTTCATTTGGGAACGAGCCACAATGAATTACGTACTTCAAGTCGTTCGAGGCCGGAGTGCGACGACGACTCTTCGCCTGGGCGACGGTGTGACGAGCGTGGGGCGTCATGATGATTGCCTGATTCGAAT
>DAIDJI010000753.1 GCA_027451455.1 Planctomycetales bacterium
ATCGAGCCGGTCGAGGGCGTCGACGCCTCGGAACTGCTCCGGCTTGCGGCGGGACTGGAGCGGTCGAGCGAGCATCCGCTGGCCGCCGCGGTCGCCGGAGCGGCGGCCGCGCGCGCCCTCGCGATCCCCTCGGCCGAGAGCTTCCAGTCACGCACCGGAATGGGCGTCGAGGGCCGGGTGGAAGGCCGTCCGGTCGCCATCGGAACCGCCGCCCTGCTCCGATCTCTGGGAGTCGATCCCGCCCCGATCGAGTCCAGGGCCGAGGCCCTCCGTCGCGACGGGCAGACGGTCGTTCTCGTCGCCATCGACGGCCGACCCGCCGGGTTGCTCGGGATCGCCGACCCCATCAAGGAATCGGCGGCCGAGGCGATCGCCGACCTCCGCGCCGTTGGGATCCGGCTCGTCATGCTGACCGGAGACCACAGAACCTCGGCCGAGGCCGTGGCGCGCCAGCTTGGGATCAGCGAGTTCCGCGCCGAGATCCTTCCCGACCAGAAGGCCGACCAGGTCGCACGGCTTCAGGACGAGGGACGATTGGTCGCGATGGCTGGCGACGGAATCAACGACGCACCAGCACTCGCGCGGGCGAGAGTCGGAATCGCGATGGGTACCGGCGCCGACGTCGCCATCCAGAGCGCAGGGATCACCCTGGTCAAGGGCGACCTCCGCGGCGTCGTCCGGGCCTTCCGGCTCAGCCGGGCCACCATGAACAACATCCGCCAGAACCTCGTGTTCGCGTTCCTCTACAATTCGATCGGCGTCCCGATCGCCGCGGGCGTGCTCTACCCGTTCGCTCACATCCTGCTCAGTCCAATGATCGCGAGCGCCGCCATGACGCTCAGCTCGGTCTCCGTGATCCTCAATGCGCTCCGACTCCGCAACGTCCGGCTCTGACCCACCGATTTCGCTCGGTCGCATCATCGGCACGAAGTATGCGTGAGCCTTCATAGGCAACGGGACGACCGACGCACGCATTCGAGGTGGGTAATGAACAAACGGAAGCTGGAAGTGCATCGCAGGCAACTCGACGAGCTGGCGAGTCGGCTTGGGTCGGACATCTCCGCCCTGGTGGACAACGCCCAGACGCCGACGGGAGGGCAGGCCGCGGGTAACCTCTCGAACGCGCCGATGCATCTGGGCGACATGGGGACCGAGGTCTACCTCCAGGAATTGAACGCCACTCTGCTGGAGAACGAAGAATACCTGCGTGGCGAGGTGGTCGCGGCGATGGAGCGCATGGAAAGCGGGACCTACGGCGCCTGCGAGAATTGCGGTCGAAAGATCCTGGAAGAGCGTCTGGATCTCCTCCCTTACACGCGATTCTGCACCCGATGCGCGGAGAAGCTGCAATCGGGGAAGCGGATCAACCTGAACGAGGGCCGACCGGGGTACGACGACCGGCTGGATGCCGAGCCAGGCGAGTCGTTCTCGTTCACTGAGGACATCGCCGTCGCCGCGGGTTCCCTGCGCGGACGATCGAGGAAGAATCGGGCGGATATCCACGCCGCGGGGACAGCGGGCGGCGGGACAGCCGAGGGCGGTCTGGCCGGGACGAACCTGGGGAACGGTGATCCGGACAATGCGGACCTCGAAGACGCGATGGGGAGCGGAACCCACGACGTCACGATTGCCGGGGAGGATGACGACGCCATCCCCTACGCCGGCCGATCCGGAGGCGCCGTAGGTGGGACACCGGCGGGCAAGCGGGCCGCCGGCGGGAGGAAGACTCGCGGCGGCATCGTCCCCGGCGAGGACCCCGACCACGCCGAATCCGGCTAAAGCCGAACCACGAAATACACGGAGCGCACGAAAGAACCCCCCAGACATCAGGAAGGCTTCTACCTTTCGTGTCCTCCGTGTCATTTCGTGGTTCCTCCGATCCCCCAAAAAATCCATTTCGTTGTTTCCACGATCTCCACGGGAATACGAGCGGCCGGGCGACGAACAACCGTCCGAGCCTGTCCGCCGGGGCCCCGGGTTGCTCGACTCGCGGGCGAGGCCCGGTCGGGTGGCTGTCCACTCCAGGAGATCGTTTCGATGAGAATGCGAATGTCGAGGGCCGTTGTCCTCGCCGCGGGGCTGATGGCCCTGCCCTGGGCGCTCGTCTCCTCGCCAGCGATGGGCGAGGAACCCAAAAAGCCCGAGCCGCCGAAGCCGAGGATCGCGGTGTTTCGTCTGACGGGCGACCTGACCGAACTCCCACCCGACGAGTCGTTCTCACTCGGAGCCGTCGGCGGAACCTCGCTCCGCGACCTGATCGAGCGGATGAAGAAGGCCGAGAAGGACGATGCCGTGAAGGCGGTCGTCTTCCTCCACGAGGCCGGATCGGTCGGAGCGGCCCAGGCCGAGGAACTTCGCACCGCGATGGCCCGACTCCAGGGCGCGGGGAAGGAAGTCTACGCCCACGCCGACTCGCTCAACATGCGCGAATATGTCCTGCTCTCGGGTGCCACTCGGCTCAGCATCGTCCCGACGGCCGACCTCTGGGTCACGGGGATGTTCGGCGAGGCCCCCTACCTCCGCGGCCTGCTTGACAGAATGGGTGTCAAACCGGAGTTCCTCCACTGCGGCGCCTACAAGAGCGCGGCCGAAATCTTCCTCCGCGACGGCCCGAGCCCCGAGGCCGAGGCGATGCAAAACTGGCTGATGGATAGCGGCTACACAACCGCCCTGAAGCTGATCGGCGAGGGGCGGAAGGTCTCCGCCGACCGCGCCCGCGAATGGGTCGACAACGGCCCGTACACCGCCGAGAAGGCCAGAACCGCCGGACTGGTCGACGCCGTCGAGCATCGCCAGGACTTCGAGGAGCATCTGAAGGCAAAGTACGGTAAGAACGTCGTCTTCGATCGAAAGTACGGGAAAAAGGCGACGCCGACCATCGATTTTTCCTCGCCGTTCGCCCTGTTCAAGGTCCTGGGCGAGATGATGGGTCAGAGCCAGAAGAAGGGCTCGTCGAAGCCGGCCGTCGGCATCGTCCACGTCGAGGGCCCGATCATGCTCGGCGGTGCCCAGCCCTCGCTCTTTGGCGAGGAATCGGCTCGGTCGTCGAAGATCCGGAAGGCACTCGACGAGGCCGCGCGCGACGACTCGATCGCGAGCGCGACCGAAAGCGCGATCGCGGCGAGCGAGAACGCGATCATGAGGGCGCGCTGCATCCGCGGGCGCTACCCCTTCTCGTTTGGACCAC
>DAIDJI010000754.1 GCA_027451455.1 Planctomycetales bacterium
TGCCGGCGCGGCCGTTTTTGCCTGTTGTCCCGCGTACTTGCGGTACACCGTCGCCAGCGGCTTACTTAGCCTGCGACCGGCCGCCTGCGATGCCCTCGCGGCCTCAAGGAATGCTTCGACCGAGCGGGCCGCGGCGTCGCCTAGTTCGGCCGCGACAATGCGCCTTGAGTCCGGGTCGAGCGGTTCGGCCTCGCGTCGTCGGGTCGGGACAGCCAGGAGCCCCCGCAGGTCGGCGATGTGCCGGGACGAATCGTGGCGCGGAGACATTGGCGGCAGAAGAGGCCCAGCGATGTGACCCAGGACCTGAGCGGCATGGGTCGCGGCTTCGGCGTGCGACAGCGCGGCGCCCTTGATCCTGCGGAAGAGTTCGGCATAGTAGCGGTGCGCGGCCTTTGCGTGGCCGCCCAGGCCAATCTCGTAGGCCCGACGCGCGATCCCAGCGGCGACCCCAGCGGCGATCATGGCGCTCTCGGTCAGGCCCGCGACCGCGGCGACCTCGTAGAGCGGCCTCACTCGCTCGGGTGTGACCACGTCCTCCCAGGCGACGACCCCGGCCCGGATGAGCCGATAGTTGCTCGCACCGACCGCCGCCTGCCGCTCGTGCTCGGGCATCTCGTCCAGGATCTTGCGGAAGTCGGCAAAGGGGTACAGGGCGTCGGCGAAAGGGGCGACAGGTTCGACCCGGCATCGACAATTGGGATGCAGCGGGATGGCCCAGTAAGCGGCAATCATCCCGTGGTACTGGAGACAACGCCCACAGGTGTTAATCAGGGCACATGTTAGCTGCCAGTACACCAGCGCCGTCGGGTTGCTCCAGTGTGTGCCGGGTTTGCCCGTGATGACGCGGGGGTTCTGCATGGGCCGGTCACTTCCACACCCCGCGCCGGTGAAACTGGTGGTTCACTTGCTCGATCATGCGGCCAAGGCCGTAGCAGTAACGCTCCTCGGCGTCGGAGACGAGTCCCTGCGACGTACGCCCCGACCCTTCGGCGTCGGACAGGCGAATCCCGATGCGCCGTGCCCAGCCGAGTGCCGCGTGTGCAACCTCGTGCGACAGGACCTCCGCCGTGACGCGCCCGAGGTGGAAGCTGATCTCGCCCATCCGAGGGGACGTTCGCATGCGACCGGCGGCGTCAACCTTCAATCGGCGATAGGTCGAACACTGCGCCACGGTCCGGCGATCGGCATGGAGATGTTCACGGCGGAAGTGGGCGAGCATCGCCGATTTCGTCGGCCAGACGTAGACGAGAAAGTGGAGGCCGCGTCGTTCGGGATAGATCCGGAACGATGTGATCGGCTTCGGCGAGGGCTTGCGGGCCATCAGTGACCGCTCCGCGAATATCCCGTGTGGCCGTTCTGGGCGGCGTCTCCTCGCATCAGAAGGACGTGATCCAGCGTCGCGTAAGCGATTTGTCCGAACGACACCACCGCGTCCGCCGGGTCGTCACGATGCCGAAGCAGGTGTTCCTGGATCGCAGCCGGGGCCGTCTCAGGCCGAAGCCGGGAGGCGAACCGGTCGGCCAGTCGCCCAATGTACTCGGGTCCCAGGGGATGGTCCGAAAAGAACCAGCGGAACATACGGGACGCCTGCCCGGCGGTCGCGTATCCCAGTTCGATTTTACGATCAATACGGCCCGGCCGAACGAGTGCGGGGTCAAGTCGTTCGGGATGGTTCGTGGTAAGGAAGATGATCCGACCCTCGCGGGAGCCGATGCCGTCCAGCACATTCAACAGACCCGAGAGCGTGACGCCGATCTTGTCGCTCGCTGCCTCGCGCTGGCGGAACACGCAGTCGATATCCTCCATGATGACGATCGTCATGGGTGGCGCGTTGTCGAAGATGGTTCGGAGGCCGTAGTCGGTGAGGTTGGGATCGCCAAGACTGATGACGCCGATCCCCATACCGAGTTGGCCAGCGACCACGGGGGCCAGCGTGCTCTTGCCGGTGCCTGGAGGCCCATGAAGCAGATAGCCGCGACGGTAGGGGACGCCACGATCAGCGTACCATTGGGCCGACTCGCGGAACCGCCGGATGTCGGCCAGGATGTCATCGTAGAGGCCGTCCGCCAGCGCGAGAGACTTCGGATCGCGGATCGGGAGCGACGGAGCGGCACGGAAGCCGCCGTTGGGATCTCCGATGCAGACCGGGACGCCGGTGCACTTATTTTCCGCAAAGGCGGTCACTTCCGCCACCATCGCCTCGACGTTCGCCCGACCACCCCCGATAAATTGGAGCGTGATCGACTCCGTGAAGGCACCGGGCTGACCTTGAATGTTCAACTGGTCTCGCCGCCGGGTCACGATGATGGGATATCTCCGGTAGTGTACGACCTGAGTTCCCGGCGCCGGCGACAAATGGACCTTGGCCCTCTCGGGCTCGCCGTGGTGGTAGTACGGTGACGGAGGGACAGACGAAGAAGATATGAGAGCAGGTGAGTTACTCCACGATACTCGCGCGACCACGTTCCGTGCCCGCTGCGCTTCCGGCCGACTGGCCAGCCACGCCTGAAACCAGGCGAAGGACTGGTCGCGGTCATGGACCTCGACGGTGAAGACGAGCCGCCTGTGGATAAACCCAGCGATAAACAGTGGAAGACGACGAGCCCACGCGACAATCGCCCCGCCGACCATCAGGGCGATGCCGCCGGAGAAGACGGGATGCTTTCCGAGTTCGGCGAGGATATGGTCCAACGGTCTGTCTCACTTCGTCCCGTGGAAGCCCCGCAGCGTCGCCGCCAAATCGGCCTCCTTGCGCTCGGTGGGCGACTTCGAGTGCTCGGCCTTCTCCAGTGTCTTCTCCGGGATGTCGTGCCCCGGCTTGACGTGGAGCTTGTCGCGAAGGGCGTCGTGCCGCTTTGCTGTCGCTTCCTCGATCCAGTTGTACGGGTGCGGCTTGCGGGACATGGTAACCTCGCTTTCCACGGGACGGGAGGGAAGGTCGATCGATCGCGTGCCGCGCCGGACAACAGATTGGACCTGGATCGAAGCAGGCAAACGTCGTCCAGTTACAGGTTGCCGCTCGCAAGCACGTGCAGCGGTCCCGATGTGTAGCCGCATCCGGGACTGATCACGCTGATGGACGTGATCTGGCCTGCGAGACACGACATATTTGCCGGGCCTCGTTCCTCGGCGCCCGACGCTCCGGCCGGGATGGCCTTCGCGGCGAGGACGCCGGCTGCGGCAGC
>DAIDJI010000755.1 GCA_027451455.1 Planctomycetales bacterium
CGCCCAGGTCTACGCCGACTGGTACGGCCACGACCACACAGACGCCGACGGCCTGAAGGCGGCCGTCTACGGCCTGCCCGAACTCTTCCGCGAGCGGATCCCGCCGGCCGACCTGATCGCCAACCCGGGCTGCTACACCTCCACAAGCATCCTGGCGCTGGCCCCGCTCGTCGACGAAAACTTCATCGAGCGCCGAGGGATCGTGATCGACGCGAAGAGTGGCGTCTCGGGCGCGGGTCGATCGCCGAAACTGCCTTATCATTTCCCCGAGTGCAACGAAAGCCTCTCCGCGTACGGGGTCGGGCGCCATCGCCACACGCCGGAAATCGACCAGGTGCTCACCGAGATCGGCTCGCCGGGCGATCCCGTGGAGGTGATCTTCACGCCGCACCTGGTCCCGATGGACCGCGGGATCTTCGCGACAATCTACGCCGTCCCGAAGCGGACCGCCGTCGAGCACGACCTGATCGAGCTGTATCGGTCGTTCTACGCCAGAAGCCCGTTCGTCCGCGTGGTCGGTCATCTGCCATCGACCAAGGACTCGGCGCACACGAACTTCTGCGACATCACGGTTCGCGTGGTTCGCGGCCGAATCCTGGTGCTGGCCTGCCTGGACAACCTGATCAAGGGGGCGGCCGGCGTCGCGGTGCAGAACCTGAACCTGATGCTCGGCCATCCCGAGGAGACGGCGCTTCTTTAAGGGATCAAGGCCGTCGGGTCGTTCCGGACGCCTGCGGACGATCGAGACCGGCGGGCCGGCGGAATCGTCGGGCGACGAACATTCCGGCCACGCCCAGGCCGAGCAGGACCAGCGAGCCCGGTTCGGGAACGCTCGAAATCGTGATCGTGGCGAGCAGGTCGCCGCTCGTCGGGACGTGCGAGATCGTGTAGCCGGCCGCCGTGGTCTTGCCGATGATCCCACCCAGGAAGTCCGTCGCCGTCGGTTCGCTGAAAAGCGAGGTGATCGTCCCGCCGCTGATCTGCGTCCCGCTGCCAGGCGTCTGGCCGGCAATGAAGGTCAGGCCCGTCGTCAGACTCTGGGCCTCGGTCCCGGAATCCCAGATGTTCGAGCCGTAGATGGAGATGGTCATCGGACCCTTGAAGCTGCCGTCGGCGTTGAAAAGCGCCAGCGGCGTCGCGTTCCCGATGAAAAAGTCGTTCGAGGGAACCACCATCCCGGCAAAGCTCAGGTAACGGTCGAGGGTCGGATTCGTCACGTCGATCGTCGTCGAATTCGACTGGCCGGGAAGAAACTGGGGCAAGGATTGGCCGGATTTCAAGGTCGTGTCGACCCCGGCGTTCGCCGCCTCGAATTGCGCCGAGAGGGGCGCGGTATTGCCGAACTGGGCCAGCGTGGCAATCTGCGAACTGGCCGAGAGCCCCGGCGTGAACGCCGAGAACGAGCCGTCCTGGACGGCCAGCCAGATCGGGGCCAGGGTGAAGCCTCCGTTCGGCTGGTCGTTTGTCACCGTGACGCGGATCTCCCCGGCCAGGGCAGGACCGGCCGTCAACGTCGAGGCCGCCAGAAGCGCCACCATCGCCGTGAAACGCGGAGTGAGATAGGTCATTGGTCAATCGCTCCATGAAAGGGTGCAGGACCGAGACTCTTCATCGGGCCGGACCATCGCGTCCGACGGAGAGTTGGTCGCGAGGAGCGCCTCCGCGTTACAGTCCGCCCTCGGATTTCCCTCCCGGGACTTCAGGGGAACCTCGATTGGGGAGTCGCCTGGCCACATGCCACCCGCGATCCATCCGGGCGGGAACCGCTCTGGAGATCCCCCTCGTTCCGCGCCGCGGGCGGATGCTTGACGATCCGGCCGCGAATCGATAACGTTCGGTATTCCATACCATTAGGAGCGATCGCAACCGGAGCGGTCGTCCTCGCCCGGTTGTGCGCCTGGGCGGGGCTCCAGATTTAGACTCATCGCAGGCGGATGCGGCTCGAACGGCACCAGGAGTTAGCGACACCGATGGCCAGCACTGAGAAATACGTCTATTCCTTCGGCGGGGGCTCGGCGGAGGGCCGGGCCGACATGAAGGAGCTCCTGGGCGGCAAGGGCGCCAACCTCGCCGAGATGAGCCTTATCGGCATCCCCGTCCCCCCGGGCTTCACCATCACCACCGAGGTCTGCGGCACCTACTACGAGCGCGATCGCAAGCTCCCCGAGGAAGTCCGGCCGCAGGTCGACTCGGCCCTCGCTCGCATGGAAGAGGCCGTCGGCAAGAAGTTCGGCGATCCCTCGGATCCGTTGCTCGTCTCCGTCCGCTCGGGCGCTGCACTCTCGATGCCCGGGATGATGAACACCATCCTCAACCTTGGCCTCACCGATGCCTCGGTCGAGGGCCTCGCGAAGAAGACCGGCAACGTCCGCTTCGCCTATGACGGCTATCGTCGCCTCATCGACATGTTCGGCTCGACCGCGATGGGCGTCGAGCACGAGGCCTTCGAGCACGAGCTCGACTCGCTCAAGAAGGAGCGCGGGGTCAAGCTCGACACCGACCTCGGCGCCGATGACCTCAAGGAGCTGGTCAGGCGGTACAAGGCCGTCTACGAGAAGCACGTCAAGGCTCCGTTCCCGCAGGACCCGCGCGACCAGCTCTGGAAGGCCATCATGGCCGTCTTCAATAGCTGGATGGGCAAGAAGGCCGTCGAGTACCGCCGAATCGAGCGGATCAGCGGCCTGAAGGGGACCGCGGTCAACGTCCAGGCGATGGTCTTCGGCAACACCGGGAACAATTCGGGAACCGGCGTCGCCTTCACGCGCGACCCGAACACCGGCGAGAACGTCTTCTTCGGCGACTACCTGATCAACGCCCAGGGCGAGGACGTCGTCGCCGGCATCCGGACCCCCGAGCCCATCAGCGACCTCGAGCGCGACATGCCGAAGGTCTACGCCCAGCTCCTCGACATCCGCAAGAAGCTCGAGAAGCATTACAAGGAAATGCAGGACATCGAGTTCACGATCGAGGACGGCAAGCTCTACCTCCTCCAGACGCGCAGCGGCAAGCGTTCGGCCAGAGCCGCCGTCAAGGTGGCGGTGGACCTGGTGCACGAGGGCCGCATCGACAAGGCGGAGGCGATCCGCCGCGTGACGCCGGAGCAGATCGACCAGCTCCTGCACCGCGGCGTCGACCCCGACGCCTCGAACGAGGTGCTGGCGAAGGGCCTGCCCGCGTCGCCC
>DAIDJI010000756.1 GCA_027451455.1 Planctomycetales bacterium
TCACGGCGTTCATCTGCCCATCCGATGCGTCGAACGCCAAGCTCAACGGGTTCGTCGGCTACGACAACTACTTCGGCTCGACGGGTGCGTCGGCCTGCGTCGAGCAGGGAAACGCGTCGCCGGGGACGCAGGAGCCTATGAGCAATCGAATGGGCGTTTTCAATATTCAGATCGACTACAATCAGCCGCAGAAGATCGGTGGGGCGTACAACCCGAATTACCTCCGGGTCACGAACCAGGTCAAGATTGCTAGCATCATCGACGGCACGAGCAACACGACGATGTGGGGCGAGACCACCCGAGGACTCGCCGTTCAGCTCCCGGCGCCTCAGGTTTCGCTGAACAGTCCGCTGGCGGTTCTGGAATGGAGCGGAGCGGGCTTCACCACCGAATTCATCCCCCCGAGTTGCCAGGCGCGGACCGGGTACCTGCCGTATCGCGGGCAGGAATACTACCGGGCACTCCCCTCGACGGCATTCTTCAGCCACACGCTCACGCCGAACAGCACGCTCCGCGACTGCCTGAACCTGGCCACCTCGACGGTCAACGGTCAGAGCCTGGGCCTTCAGACCTGCTCCCACACCGCGGCCCGAAGCTACCACCCCGGCGGCGTGAACGTCTCGTTCTGCGACGGCTCCGTCCGGTTCATCAAGAACTCGATCAATCCCGTGACGTGGCTGGCCCTTGGCTCCATTGCGGGCAACGAGGTCATCAGCGCCGACGCGTATTGAGGAATCCAGTCCAGGCGAAGGATTCCGGAAGCCCGGATCGGGCATCCTCCGCGGACATCTCTCCCGAAAGGTCGCGAGATGAAAAGGCCTCACGCGCGGATCGCGGCGTGGATTCTGGCCGTAGGGTTCATCGGGTGCGGGCCCTCGGCCGGCCCGCCCGGCTCCTCGGAAATGGAAGAACGGAAGCTTCGCGAGGTCGGCGAGATGTACCGGCTCCACCAGGAGATGTTCCGGAAACCGCCGCGATCGATCGGCGACTTCCAGCGGGTCGGCGACGCCAGCACCCGGACCGCCTACAGTGCCCTCCGAACCGGCGAGGTCATTGTCCGATATCAGGCGACCCTCCCCGATACCGACGTGGAGCCATCCTCGGCGGAGTCGGAAGAGGTGCTCGCCTACTGGAAGTCCGTACCTGAATCGGGCGGGCCCGTGCTCATGCTCGACCGCCGCGTCCGTCGATTGACGGCGGACCAATTCAAGGCCGCCCGGCTCGCTGGAACCGAGGAGGTCAAGAAGGCTCGCCCATCGCGATGACCCGCACGTCCGAGACTCACCCCGCCCGGCGATCCCCGACCGACGCCGGGCCGGCCCCTGCGATTTTCCTGGCGAACGACCCGATCAGCGGCTCCTCGATCGTCACGTAATCGGCCGCCCGCAGCCGGAGGCCCTCATGCCGCATGTTGCCGACGAAAATCAACTCGGGCTGGTCGAGCAGCCCGACGTCCAGGACCGTCGCCACCTTGTAGAGCTTTCCAAACGGCGGAACAACGCCGGGCTCGCAGTCGGCGAAGATCGCGGTTAGCTCGTCGGCCGTCGCCAGCCGGACTTCCGATTCCGGCCGCCCGAGCAACGCCGAGAACCGCGCCAGGTCGATCCGCGAGGTGCATGAGAGGACTGCGAGCCGGAACTCCTCTCCGGCCTTCACCAGGACTGTCTTCGCGACCATCCTCCCCGGGACGTGAAGGTGGTGGGCATGCTTCGTCGCCGATGACGCCGGCGAGTGCAGCAACTCCTGGAACCAGACCCGACGACTACGCAGGTATTCGACGGTGTACATCGCAGGTGGTCTCCTCGAACGACCGGCATTCCTCATGGAATAGAGTATAGGTAATCTGAATCGAATAAAGCGGATGTTGTGCCGGGGGAAGACGAAATCAGAGCCCCGTGATCGTTAGAATCGTCCGTTCCGACGCGACCGGGCCCGAGCTCGAGGGGGGGTTGCAACCGGAGATGGAAACCGATACGTTTCCGGGAGTTGGTCTCCATGGTGCGGGTCGGGGAGGGATGTCGCGATGCCAGCCAATCTTCCCCCTCCTTATCTGAAGGCTGAGGAGGAATATCGGAAGGCGACGAGTTCCGAGGCGCGCCTCGAGGCGGTCCGGGAGATGTTCCGTCTCCTTCCGAAGCACAAGGGGACCGAGAAGCTCCAGTCGGACCTCAAGCAAAAGATGAGCCGACTCCGCGAGGAATCGGAACGGGCCAAAACCGGGGGGAAGAAGACCGGAGTCAGCTACCGGGTGCCGAGCGAGGGGGCCGGTCAGGTGGTCCTTGTCGGAGCGCCGAATACAGGCAAAAGTCGCCTGCTCGCGGCGCTGACCCAGGCCCATCCCGAAATCGCGGATTATCCCTTCACGACCCGGGCTCCCCAGCCCGGGATCATGATGTGGCAGGACGTCCCCGTGCAGCTCGTGGACCTCCCGCCGATCTCGGCCGACTACTTCGAATCGTGGACGCCGACCATCATTCGATCCGCCGACGCGGCCCTGCTCGTGGTAGACCTGGCGACCGACGACGTGGCCGATGGGGCGACAGCCGCCCTGGAGAAGCTGGCCGAGGTCCACACCGAACTGGTCGGCGAGCTTCCGTACGACGTGGAGGACGAGCGGATCCGCCACGTTAAAACCGTGATGGTCGCGAATAAGCGGGACTCCCCGGGCGCCGAGGATCGGCTGACGATCGTCCAGGATTGGTTCGGCGGCCGATTCCCGATCGTCGTGACCTCAATGACAACCGGTGAGGGACTGGAAACCCTGCGCGGGGCGGCATACGATCTACTTGGCGTGTTGCGCGTCTACACGAAGGTCCCTGGCAAGCCGGCCGATCGGACGAGGCCGTTCACTCTGCCGATTGGCAGCACGGTGATGGATCTCGCCCGAGAGATTCATCGCGACTTCGAGCACTCGCTGAAGTCGGCCCGGGTCTGGGGCACCGGTGTCTTCGACGGCCAGGCGGTCCGGCGCGATCACGAACTGCAGGACGCCGACGTCGTCGAGTTGCACGTCTCGTGAGCCGATCGGCGGGTGCGCCCAGGGAGAGTCTCATGCGAACGGCCCTGATCGTCGAGGATCATCCGGAGCAGGCGGAGCTCGTCTCCCGAATCCTTAGCCTGCGATCCTATCGGCCGATCATTGCGGAGGACGGCGAAGCGGCCCTTCGACTCGCCCGCGAG
>DAIDJI010000757.1 GCA_027451455.1 Planctomycetales bacterium
CGCCGGTGAGCCGATTACCGTGGACGACGTCGCCGAGGCGGTTGCCGTCTCCCGTCGATGGCTCGAGCGGCAATTCCAGCGGGTTCTCGGCCATTCCCCCGGCGCCGAGGTCCGGCGGGCCCGGCTCGAACGGGCCAAGAAGCTCCTGATTGAGACCAACTGGGAGACTGCCCGGGTGGCCCGGGCGGCCGGGCTCACCTCGGCCTCGTACCTCAACCAGGTCTTCCTGCGCGAAACGGGTCAGACCCCTGCCGCGTTTCGCAGAAGCAACCGGATCGCCTGAGCCCCGGCCGCCCCGGCTTCGAAGGCCGGGGGAGCCGGGATCGTCGGGGTTATTTCTTGGCGTCTTTCTTCTGCATCTGTTCCATCAGGAAATTTGAGGACGCTTCGGCCTGCTTTTCCATCTCCGGGGTGACCGGCGCCTGCGCCGCATTTTTCTCTTCGCCACCGCAGCCGGCCGTCGCGGCCAGCATCAGTGCCATCACTCCGACACCCAGGGCCGCCACTCGTCGACGATCGTTCAACGGAATACCCTCCCGGGCCGCGGCCGATTCGGCCGGACCGTCATTGTACAGGCCCGGAGATGGTGTCCAATCGAGCCGGAAGGTTGAGGCCAGCGCCGAGCCTGTTTTGCGCGGTTCTGGGAGGGCAAGGCTCCTGCCGAGCCTGTTTGCACGGCTCGGACGGAGCCGCTCCCTGCCAGGAGACCGGCCACGCGGCTCGGACGGAGCCTCGCCCTTCCGGGGAACCGGACATCCCCCGTGGGCACGTGATTTCGGACGCTCGCAGCAACGGGGGCATCGTCCCCAGCGACTTGGCTTGAAGGGGAGCCGACGGGCCTGCTTCACACCGACCCGCGCCCCGAGATGCCCCCGTCCCGGCCGACCTCCGGCCGGGACGATCGCGAACGTATCATTGCCGGACCGTCAACGTCAACGATCGGCTCAACAGCGTCATCCCGACATGCCAATCCGCTTCTCCTTGCTGGACGGCATCGACGCGGGCTCAGGATGGCCAGGGCTTGCACCCGGACGAGCGGACCTCGCATGGGCGAGAAATCGCTCGTCCGTGGCCGGCCTGGTTGTCCTCGGTGGACACCCGACGGCCTTACGGCTCATCGTATCCCTTGATCTCGCGGACCCAGAGGTTCCGGAATCGAACGGGGTGGCCGTGGTCCTGAAGGACGATCGGGCCCTTCGGTCCGTGCGCCTTGTAGGGGACCGAGTTCCGGTAAACCATCGGGCCGAAGTGCGCGGTGTGGTTGTGGACGACGACGCCGTTGTGCAGCACCGTCGAGTAGGCGGGAGATTCCAGCGAGCCGTCGGGCTTGAACCTCGGCGCGGTGAAGAGGATGTCGTAGGTCTGCCACTGACCGGGCGGTCGCGAGGCGTTGACCATCGGCGGATACTGGCCGTAAATCGCGGCGGCCTGGCCATCGGCATAGGTCACGTTCTTGAAGCTATCGAGGACCTGGATCTCGTACCGGCCGAAAATGATCACGCCACTGTTCCCGCAATCCTGGTCGCGGCCCCGGGGTGGATTTGGGCTGGCAAACTCGATGTGGATCTGGCAGTCGCCGAACTCGTCGCGGGTCCGGATCGCGCCGGCGCCCGGCCTGGCGACCATCGCGCCATCCTGAACGGCCCATCGAGCCGGCTGGCCCCGTTCGTTCTCCCAGTGCGAGAGGTCCTTGCCGTCGAACAGGACAACCGCATCCGAGGGAGCCTGGCCGGGCTGATCCTGGGTGCTGCACGTTCCGGGCGTAACGACGCGAGGCAAGGGCCGGTCGCTGTCGTGGACATGCCAGCGCCCGCCGGGGAGCATCGGCGTGTCCTTGTAGCCGTACCGGTGTCGGGCCTTGCCTTTGGCCTGGTCATGGTCCTGGCCGAGGCCGATCGCGGAGGCGGCGACCGTCGCGGCGATCGCCATTGGGAGGACAAGGGAGTGTCGTCGGGTCATGGTCGTGGCATCCTGGGGTTGTCGAAGCGGGACGGACGGCGGGGAGCCGGCAACCATCGAGGCGGAGAGGCCGCCCGGCCCGTCGCCGAGTCTAACGGCCCCGATGGTGGGCCGCCAGAACCGGCCGCAGGCCGATTCTCTTCGATTTTTCCGGGAATCCGGGCGGATGTTGTCCCGATCGGCCTCAGGAAAAGCTATATAAGCCTTGTAGAGTGATCGATGACACGGCCTGACGGCGAGACCGGCGGGTCGGTTAGGTCGAGACGGCCACCCGCGCAGGGGCGAGCGGCCCATCTGTGGAGGAAAGCCCGCCGGATCATCCCGGCCGCGGGAGACCACCGCGCGCCGCGCCGGTCCGACAGCAACCGGGAGGGACGACAATGGACGCCACCAGAGCCCGGCGGACCCGCGACCGAGCGAGGCAGGGTTGGTACGCCCGTCATCGGCAATGGCGATTCGCTCGCTACCTCGGCTTCGGCGACGGCATCGAGCCGCCCGCCGCCCGGCCGGAACCGAGCCCTTCCGCGCGGCACGGTCGAGCAGCGATCGGGATGCCGGCTGTTGCCCGGCGCGACGCCGGCGAGTCGGTCGCCGCCCCGTGTCTCCATTCGGCCCTTGGACTGGCGATGGCCGCCCGGTAGCGATCCGGTGTCGGCATCGGTTATCCTAATCAGGGTCTCCGATGCGATCGAGGCGGCACCCGTCGGGCCGAGGAGGGATTTTCGATGGCGAGGGATCTGGGCCCTGGGACCGTCCGCCGGATCGCGGCCCTCTTCCCGGCGGAGAGGCGAGCCGAGGTCGCCGATTTGCTCGTCTCGCGGTGCGGCGAGGACCCGTTCTCCAGTGATCGGATGGCGGAGATCGAGCGGATCCGGTTCGCCGTGCTCAGGATCAGCGGAGGGTCGATCGATCGTCTCCGTGCGGCGATCGCGTTGGCCCGTATCGACTGGCGGGATGCACTGGTCGGCGCCGGATTCGGGGACGACACGAGAGCCCACCTCCGATGGCTGGCGGAGGACGAATCCATCGGGGAGGCGTGATCGATCGCCCGGCTCGGGGTCGGGTCGCGGGACCCTCGGATTGCGAGGAGATATGGACGCGGGTTCGTGCGTCATCCTCAACGGCGGCGGCGGGGCCTGGGCCTTCGAGGGGCTCGCCGGATCGCTCGCGCGATCGCTCTGGCTCGACGTCTCCGCCGAGCCGCGGGCCTTCAATTACC
>DAIDJI010000758.1 GCA_027451455.1 Planctomycetales bacterium
TCTTCATGGACTCCTGGATGCCCCGGGGATAGGGCGTCACGTGATCGTTGACCTTGTACCAGCCCTGGTCGCCGTCGATCACCATCAAGGATGTCGTTGACTTGCCACCGGAGATCATCTTCCTCTCCGAGCGAAAGCGGCCGGGGAGCTGCACGGCGGCTTCGGATTCCCAGGTTGCGGCGTTCGGGTAGATCGTCCGCTCCTTGAAGAGGAACCCCTGAAGGCTGGTGAGTCTCTCCTCGCCGCCGTGGGCGCGGATCGCCTTTTCGATGATCTGCTCGGGCTTGAGCTCCGCGGCCGGGGCCACTAGCCCCGTCGCTCCCACCAGGACCGTGATGCCGAAGGACAGAAGATTTGTCTTCATCGAAGGTCTCTCCTGAATGCAACGAGATGAGAATCTTTGCGGGACCAGAGTCTGACGCAATTCGACAGGCGTGGAGACGAAACCCGCCAGTCCGCCGGGTCGCGCTCGATCGTCTAGAGATCCCACCAGACTGTACTTTCCGCGATCCCTGCCACTCTCATGCGGCCAGGTTCCGTAGCCGCTCGGCCACCGCCGGAATTTCGGCCTCGGTGATCCCGGGGCGGACAACCGCTCGACTCGCCTGAACCAGGCATTCGTCTCCGAGTCGGAAATGCTGGGACGCATCACCAAAGTCCAGCGGTTCGATTTCCCGCCGATAGGCGCCACGGCTCCGACGGAATTCGATCGGACGTGCGGACGTCATTCCCACTGCCCTAGTAAGTGCAGGAACTCGCCGATCGTCTCGATTCGAACTGCGATTTTTTTGAGAAATGCTCTCTGGATTATTTTCAGCATCCTCTTGTTTGCATCATGTTGGGCGCAAGAAGATTCATCGCCTGTCCCGACGCACAGAGCCGCAGGAAATGGGCGCCCGGACGGCGTCGTCCGGTTGTCTCAGCGGGCGAAGGGATCCGCGGGGAAAGCGTCGTCGAGCATGAGTGCCTGGGCCTCACGCCATGCGATGAGGAGGGCCCAGAATTCCCAGTTGTTTACGCTCTCGGGCGAGCGATGTTCGAGATCGGAAAGGCCGCCGGGTTCCTGAGAGCGGAGGAAGCGATCCGCCCGGTCGAACCACGCCCTGGCCTCGTCGAGGCGGCCTTGCTGCCGCAGCGCGATGGCCAACCAGGCGGCGGCCCGGGCCCGGTCCATCCCCTCGGGCTCGCGCGCGATGATCTCACGGAAGGACGGCTCTGCCTGATCGGGAGCCCCGGCACGGACCAGGGCGGCTCCCAGGGCAAACAGAGCCCGGGTCCGCCGCCACGTCGTATCGCGGGCCGCCGTCAGGTGCGCAAGGGCTCGCTGCGCAATCCGGACCCGGGTATCGGCCTGGTCCGCCGGGATTGACTCCAGGGCAGTGAAGTACGCCACAGCGACCTGGTATTCCGCGTCGGAACGCGACTCCAGACGCCGGAGCAACTCCTTGCAGAACTGGCGATAGCGGTCGTGGTCGCCGACGAGCACGAGCGAGAGGGCCCAGCGAATTCCTTCCCAGTACTCGTGGAGGGCTGCCGGAGGCAAGTTCGAGATACGCGCCAACCAGTTGGCCGCCCGGCGGAACTGGCCGTGAGTGGCAAGGAGGATGAAGGCCCGGGCCGGGATTGTCTCGTCGCCAAACAACAGAGGGACCGCTCGAACCATATCGTCGTCAGCCCGCTCAATGAGGCCGAGATCGACAAGGATCTCGGCCTGGGTCGAGAACTCCGAGGCCGATTCAAGACCGATCCGTGCCGCGTGATCGAGGTGTTCCCGGACGATTGGAGCCGTCTTCATTCCATGCTTCAAGCGTAATCGGGAAGCGACCTCGAGGTGGCGAGCGACCGCACGGCGGTGGGCCATCCGGTTCCGGACCGCGGTTTCTCCGAGGGTTTCCGGCGGGATCGACCACAGGGCCAGCGAGCGATTCATATCGAAGCAGATTGCGAGAAGGCTTCGGCCGTCCGGGCTGAATCGAACCCGAGGATTGAACTCGTGGTTGCTGGAGACGGTCTGGGCCTGGCCGCGGAGCGTGAGCACCTCTTCCGCCGTCTCGACGTCGATGAGCTTGACCTGCCGCCGGGAGGCCACTGCCAGCCGCCGGCCGTCCGGGCTGAACGCCAGGTCCCTGGCATCCGACGGGCCCTGCCGCGACTGCACCGGATCCCGATCCGAGCCAAGGTCCCAGATCACGACCGTGCGATCCTTACCCGCCGCAGCCAGCCTCCTCGCGTCGCCGCTGAAGCCGAGGGCCAGGCAACGATCGTCCCGGATCCGCCGGCGCTGATCCTCGCGACGGGTGGCGACCTCAATAACCGCCACGAACCCGACCGGGGGAGAAGCGTTCTCGCTGGCACTCAAGGATGTCCGCGCCCCGGCGATGGCCAGCCGCTTCCCGGTCGGGTCCAGCGCGAGGCGATCGATGGATTCGCCCTCGGCCTCACGCCGATGGAGGACATCGCCGGAGACGGCGTCCCAGACGACGATTTCGGTGCGACAATCGGGTGCTCCGGACGATGCCGCCGTGGCAGCTCGCTTCCCGTCGGCCGAGAGGGTGACGGATTGAATCTCGAGAGTGTGGCCGCGGAGCCTCGTCTGTCTCAGGCCGTCGTCGATGTCCAGACAGACCGCCTCGCGTGGCGAGTCTACATCGATCGTGACAAGTCGCCTGCCCTCGGCGTCGAAGGCAGCCATCTCGGCGGGAACCCGCCAGGGGAGCCGGTACTCGCCGTATTGCTGCCTGATCCGTCCGAATGAACCGACCTCATCCTGGCTGACGAACCCGTCGCGCCGGAAGCTCCGAACCTCACGCCCCTCCCGAGCAAAAGCGATCGCCTCGAACGGAGGCTCGTGACCGTACCAGCCCCAATCGAACTCGGTGCCGCCGGTCTCCTCGTCGAAGGTCAGGTCCCAGACGCGGGCCGACCCATCCTGCGAGCCGGTGACGAGGCGGTCGCCGTCCGGACTGAATGCCAGGCTGGTCACGTTCTCGGTGTGTCCGCGGATGACCCGGATCGTTTTTCCCCGGTCGAGGTCCCACAACCGGGCGGTGCGGTCCCGGCTCGCCGAGGCCAGTTGTTGTCCATCGAAACTGAAAGCCAGCCCTTCGACCGTGCCCTCATGCCCGGCGAGCGTCTGTCGGAGTCGCCCATCGGACAGGTTCCAGAGGCTG
>DAIDJI010000759.1 GCA_027451455.1 Planctomycetales bacterium
GAAAGAAAGCCAGGCGAGACCGGAACCGTCGAGAATTCCTGGTGTCCTCGGCGATGGCCGCCGCCTCCGCACAAGAGGCGGCCAGGCCAAAGAGCGGGCCGATCGGCGCGAATGATCGGATCACCCTGGGCTTCATCGGCACCGGCGGCCAGGGCCGCGGACTGATCGAAACGTTCCGGAAGTTCCCGGATGTTCAGGTTGCCGCGGTCTGCGACGTCTACGAGCCGCACGCTGGGAAGGCCCGGGCGGCTTCGGGCTGTTCGCCCGACGTCTATGCCGACTTCCGCCGTATCCTGGACCGAAAGGACATCGACGCGGTCGTGATCGCGACGCCCGACCACTGGCACGCGATCATGGCGATCCTCGCTTGCCAGGCGGGGAAAGACATCTATTGCGAGAAGCCGCTCGGCCACTGCATCCGAGAGACCCGCGCGATGGTAACGGCCGCCGAGAAGGCCGGCCGCGTCACCCAGATGGGTAATTTGATCCACGCGACCGAAAACTATCACCGGGTCGTCGAGATCGTCCGATCCGGGGTCCTCGGCAAGATCAGCAAGACACGGGTCTGGATGGCCGCCGACCGACACGGGCTCGGCCGACCCGCCGATAGCGCGCCGCCGTCGGGCTGTGATTACGATCTCTGGCTCGGCCCGGCGCCGAAGCGGCCGTTTAATCCAAATCGGTTCACATTCAACTGGCGATATTTCTGGGACTACGGTGGCGGTATCCTGATGGATTTCTGCTGCCACATTGTCGACCTCGTCCACTGGGCGATGGAGGTCGAAGCCCCACATAAGATCGCCGCCCTCGGCGGTCGATACGCCCTCGACGACAACGCCGAGGTCCCTGACACGCTCGAAGTTGCCTACGAGTATCGCAAGGGTGACGAGACCTTCCTTATGGCCTGGAGCCAGACCGACGCCAGTTCGCACGGCATCGAGGACCAGGGGCTCGGCATCATGTTTCAGGGGACGGAGGCCACGCTCGTTGCCAGTTACGGGTACTACCGGATCCTCCCCGAGACGGGGAAGAGGATCGAGGAGCCGCCCCGAACCCTCCCCCGATCAGTCGGTCATCATCGTGAATGGCTCGACGCGATGAAGAGCCGGGCCCGGTGCTCGTGCCACTTTGGCTACGGGCATCGCCTCACGAGCGTCGGTCAGCTCGGCAACATTGCGCTCCGGACCGGCGAGACGCTACGGTGGGACCCGATCGCCGAGCGGATTACCAACCACGAATCGGCCAACGACTACCTGACGAAGGAATATCGCGCACCCTGGACGCTGCCAGCCGTTTGAGGGACGCGCCCCTCCCAACCACTGGAGTCCCCCACCATGCGACCCCGTCTCCTCATGGCCTGCCTTGCGACTGTCTTCCTCCTTCCGAACACGACCGCCCGCGCGGGCGATCCGAAGTGGAAGCAGCACACTATCAATGGCAAGAGCGAGTTTGAAGCGGCTGGCGTCTTCGATGTGGACGGAGACGGCCGCCTGGACATCGTCTCGGGCGAGATGTGGTATCGGGGCCCGTCGTGGGAGTCGCACCACATCCGCGAGGTCAAGCGCCAGGGGACTTACTTTAACGACTTCGCAGTTTTCCCGCTCGACGTTAACGGCGACGGGCACGAGGACTTCCTCACCTGCTCGTACTTCGGGCAGGACGTTGGCTGGGTCGAGCACCCCGTGAAGCTGGACGTGTCCTGGACTTATCATCAGATCGACCGCCCGGGCCCGAGCGAGGCGGCTTGGGCCGTCGACCTCTCAGGCGACGGCGTGCCCGACTTACTGCCGAACACCGTCAATACGGTCGTCTGGTACGAGATCGTCCGGAAGGCGGGCGGCAAGGGCTACGAACTGAAGAAACACGATTTCGGCAAGGCCGCCGCTGGTCATGGCGTCGGCTCGGGCGACGTCAACGGCGACGGCCGGATCGACCTTCTCACGCCGAAGGGATGGTTCGAGGCGCCCGCGGAGCCGTCGAGCGAGACCTGGGCCTGGCATCCCGAGTGGAACCTGGGCGCGACCGGTATCCAGATCCTTACGAAGGACGTCAATGGCGATGGCCTGGTCGATCTTATCTACGGAATGGGCCACGATTACGGCTTATTCTGGGTCGAGCAGGCGAAGGGGACCGACGGCCAGCGCATCTGGCATCGGCACCCGATCGACAAGACGATCGCCTCGGTCCACACCTTGATGTGGGCCGACCTTGACGGCGACGGCAAGGACGAGTTGATTACGGGAAAGCGGGTCTACGCCCACGAGATCGAACCGGGGGCGACTGATGGATCTGTGATCGCCCGGTATCTCTTCGACCGAGCGAGGAAAGAGTGGACCCGTCACGTGATCTTCCAGGGGGAGCCGGCGAAGAATGCTCCGGCCGAGCGGGAGAAGCGTCTGGCGCTGAGGGATTTCCCCACCGGAACGGCCGGGACCGGGCTGCAACTCACCGCGATCGACATTGACAAGGATGGCGACCTCGACCTGGTTTGCCCGGGTAAGAGCGGGCTTTATCTCTTCGAGAACCTCCGAATCGCCAGGTAATCGGCCATCGGTTGTCCCGCGGTCCTGTTTCTGGGGCGACATCGTGCGAACGGCCGCCCCAGGACACGGGCTATGGCAGCAGTGGGAGAGCGAGCGAAGCATCGGAAGACGCGTGCTGACGCGTCTCGCCACATTTTCCCCTGCTGTCCGCCTCAGAATCCCATTTCGTCGAGGCGGCGCTCGAGCATCGCCTCGATCATCTGGGCGGTCCGTCGGTAGGTCTCGTGATCGAGTCCGACTGGGTCGGCGACGTCGCCTCCGTCGGGGTCCAGCAGGTAGGCGCGGGGCTCGACCTCGGGGATAGCGTCGAGCAGGGCATCGAGGTGGTCGGCAGTCATCGCGAAGATGCAATCGGCCTGGCGGACCAGGCCTGCCCCGATCCGACGGCTCCGGTGGTTCTCCAGCGATCCGCCAAGCGCCCGGACGACGTCGATAGCGTGGGCCGCGGCCGGGGCGCCGTTGCTGGCAGCCACCCCGGCCGACCGGATCACGACACCCTTGCCCTCCAGTTCATCGAACTGGCAGCCAAGCCGACGCGCCAGCAGGGCCTTGCAAATCGCCTCAGCCATCGGGCTCCGGCAGGTATTGCCTGTACAGACGAAAAGAACGATCAGGCT
>DAIDJI010000760.1 GCA_027451455.1 Planctomycetales bacterium
CTCGCTCCGTCGATGCCGTCCTCGGTCCCTGAGCGGCCTCGACGATCGCGGAGTTCCTCGTCTGGGCCGCAATCGGGGCGTCGGCCGCGGGGCTCTCGACCCTGATCCTGCCATTCCGCGAGGAGACGACCCGATGATCGCAACCACCCTGGCGATCCTCGCACTTGCCGCCGGACCCGACGCCAGAAACGCGCCGGAAGTCCGCGTCTCGGGCGTTCGTGAGCACGAATTCCCCCGGATCACGATCCAGTTTGAGCTGATCCGGCCCGATGGGTCGTACGTCCGAGACGCCCGGCGCGATGAGTTCCAGGTCGAAGAAGAAGGACGACCGGTCGCCATCGACGACTTTCAGGCCCCCGTCACCACCGAGCGAATCCCAACCACGCTGGTCCTGGTTCTCGACCGTAGCGGCAGCATGATGAACGAGGATCGGATCGGCGGCCTGAAGCGGGCTGTCTCGGCGTTTCTGTCGAGACTGCCGGCGGGCTCTCGGGTCGCGGTGATCGCGTTTGGTTCCGAGGTGGAAGAACTCTCGCCGTTCACCACCAACTTCGAGGGCCTGGAAGACCAGGTCCACGCCCTTCGGGCCCGCGGAGCGACCCGGTTCTACGACGCCGTCGACCGCGCCTTGCGGATGTTACAGGACGAGCCCGGCCGAAGGGCCGTCCTGGCCCTCACCGACGGCGAGGACACCGACAGCCAGGACGCCAACCTCGACTCCCTGATCGCGGCCTCACGCCGCCTCGGACTCCCGGTCTACACCCTGGGCCTGGGCAACGAGCGTCAGATCCGCGCCGACGACCTGCGGCAACTCGCCGAGGCGACCCGCGCCCGGTACTTCCCCGCGCGTCGGGCCGACGAACTGACATCGATCTACGAGCAGATCGCCGAGCGGATCGGCTCGACCTACCTCCTCGCCTACCGGACCGACCGACCCGTCCCCGATGGAACCCTCCGACCGATCCAGATTGCGTACCGTCAGGGCGCCTCGACGGGAAAGACGGCCGTCTTCATCCCGGGGATGGTCGTTCCAGGAGGCGGATGGTCGCCGATGTTCCTGGCCCTCTCCGCCACCCTGGCCGCTCTGGTCATCATCCCTCGGTTTCGGTCCCACACCCAGGCGCCTTCTGCATCCTGTAGCGGATCCACGACCCAGAACGGTACTCTGTCAGGATGAGAACCTGTCACGGAATGGCCCCAGATTCCGGCACGAATTTTGCTCGCGCATCGACCAAGACGCCCGATGCTGCCGCGTTCGACCGTCCGGGTGGTGGGAACGGGGGAAGAGGTCGGCGCACAGGTCGCGAGGACGCCGACGGGCCCGGTATCGGAATCCAACCACGATGAAGTACGTCATTAAGCTTTACATCACCGGCCAGACCCCGCGATCCCTTCGGGCCATCGACAACCTGCGGCGGATTTGCGATACGGAACTGGACGACCAGTACGAGCTGGTCGTGATCGACGTGCTGGAGCGGCCCCAGCTTGCCGAGGACGAGAAAATCCTGGCGACACCAACGGTGGTCAAGGAATTGCCGCCGCCGATCCGCCGGATCATCGGCGATCTTTCAGACACCGAGCGTGTCCTGCTCGGTTTGGACCTCTGGTCCTCGCAGGTTTAGCGGGTCAGCCGCGACATCTCTTCCGGACTGGTTCCCCCGGCCTGTCGCGCCAGGTCTTATGTAAGAGCCGAGACCCTCGCTGAACATGACGCCCGAACCTTCGCAGAGTCCCGCGAATCCTCAATCTCCGCCGCCAGGGGCGAGCGAGGCTCGCTTCCGAAAGCTCATCGAGAGCAATGCCGACGGCATGCTGGTGGTCCGTCCCGACGGAACCATCCGCTACGCCAACCCGGCGGCGACCTCCCTCCTGAATCGCTCCGCCTCCGAGCTGGTCGGGCGGTTCTTCGGCATCCCGATCCTCGCCGGAGAGACCACCGAGATCGACCTCCCTTTCCGCGATGGGAAGGTCGTCGTCGTCGAGATGCGAGTCGTCGAGACCGAGTGGGAAGGTGAGCCAGCGCTCCTCGCCTCGCTCCGCGACATCAGCGACCGCAAGATTCTGGAGGAGGAGCTCCGCCAGAAAATCGCCGAGCTGGCCGTTGCCGATCAGCGGAAGGACGAGTTCCTGGCGATGCTCTCGCACGAGCTGCGCAACCCGCTCGCCCCGATCCTCAACGCCGTCCACATCATGCGCCTTCGGGGCGACGACCAGGTCCTCCGCGAGCGGATGCGCGACGTCGTCGAGCAACAGGTCCGGTGCATGGCCCGACTGGTTGACGACCTGCTCGACGTCTCTCGAATCACGCGAGGCAAGATCCAGCTCCGGCTCGAACCGGTAAGCGTGACGTCGCTGGTTCAGCGGTCGATCGAGACCGTCCGGCCGTTGCTCGCCGCCAAGATGCACGAGCTGCACGTCACGCTTCCCGACGAGCCCGTTCGCATCTGGGCCGACCCGGTCCGGCTCGAACAGGTGATGAATAACCTCCTGAACAACGCCGTCAAGTACACCGACAAGGGTGGGCGAATCGAGGTCGTCGCCGAGGTCGATGGCGACGACGTGACGATCCGGGTCAAGGACGACGGCATCGGCATCGATCGCGAGATGCAGGAGGCGATCTTCGGCCTGTTCACCCAGGTCGACCACTCTCTGGCTCGGTCGCAGGGGGGCCTCGGGATCGGACTGACCCTGGCGCGGAACCTCGTCCATATGCACAACGGCTCGCTCGTTGCGCGCAGCGATGGACCGGGCCTTGGCAGCGAGTTCCTCGTCAAGCTCCCCATCTCGAAGGAAGAAATCAAGGCCGACGTCCCCCTGCCGTCGCCACCGCCGCCAACCCCAGGCGCCTCGCGCAGGGTGCTTGTGGTCGACGACAATCTTCCCTCGGCCGATAGCCTGAGCCTGATCATCAAGCTCTGGGGTCACGAATGCCGGGTCGCGCATTCGGGGCCCGACGCCCTCGAAGAGGCCGCCGTCTTCCGCCCCGACGTCATCCTGCTCGACATCGGAGCATTCTCCTTGAGGATGCAAAGCGTATTAAGCGTGGCGTTGCCCTTGGTGAAGAGCTTATTTTCCCACTTGAGCCGCAGGATGATTTTGGACGCATCGCTGCCCAAACGGCAAAGCAAGTAGTTATTCAAAAAGTGCG
>DAIDJI010000761.1 GCA_027451455.1 Planctomycetales bacterium
ATCGCGAATGAGATCGTCGATCACCGAGTCGAACAGGAGGCGCTCGGCCAGGCCCATTGCCGCCATCGATCGATACGATTCCGGGGGCGAGGACCGGAGCGGACCCGGATAGAGCCCGGCAAGAAACCAGAGGCAAGGATGCCGTGACGCCCAGGTCGCGCCGACCTCGTTCACCATGGGGAAGGCATCGATGACGGCCGGCGAGAAGACAAAGAGGCTCCCGCCCGCGGCATGGGCCCTGGCGAGCCGGGCAAGCCGGCCGTAGTACGTATTCGAGGCGATCGGCTCGGCTCCCCAGAGTCGCGAGTCGAAGACCCGGTCGCCAGCGGCGACGATCAGCAGGGCCGCGGCAAGCCCCCCACCGAGCACCCCCGCCCAGGCCCGGCGGCCCGCGATCGGTTCGCGCGACTCGATGAAGAGAAGCCCCAGCAGGACGATCGCCGAGGCCGCCGCCGGATAGTAATGGTAGCTGTATCCCTTCGACTGGAGCACGGCTGCCGCCAGCAAACTCAGATCAACAATCAGGAAAACCCGGCAGAGCTCGCGGTACGCTCCGCGCGGCTGGACCATCGGGTAGCAAAGCCAGGCGATCGCCGAAAGCATCACGGCCGGATGATCCACCATCGATCGCCAGGAAACGTTGGCGCAGTACCGGTAGATCGGCCAGAGCCATCGAACCATGACGAGGTAGTCGGGCGTCAGGATGAAGGTCGCGACCACGCAGCAAAACCCGGTCGCCATCACCGCGAGGTTTTCCGCCCGGAGCCAGGTCCGACGTCCCGGACCGCTCCATACAAGGTAGCCCTCGACACCGAGCCAGAGTATCGCGAAATGCGGCTTGAATCCGATGCCAAGTCCGGCCAGGACACCCGCGACCACGGTCAGCGGTCCACCGAATCGGTGGCCCACACTCGCCGCCGCCGCCATGACCAGATAGGGCAGAATCATCGCGAACATCAGGTGCTCGCGCTCGCCGAATTCATAGCCGGCCAGGGGCAAGAGAACGGCGATCGCAAGCAACGAGAGCAGGAGTCGTCCACCAGGGCGGTCGGGAAGAACTCGTCGAAGCGCCCAGCCAGCCAGCCCCAACGACCCGCCGATCAGGAGCAGGGCGGAAACGCGAAACGCCAGCACCTCGGAAATCCCCGCGACTCTCGCGAAGACAACCGTGGGGACGGACAACCAGATAATCAGCGGCGGATTCGGCTCGATGATGTCGACATAGAGCCGGTCGCCGTTGAGCAACCGCGAGGCCGCGACCAGGTACCACCCGGCATCATGGTTGAACAGATTGAAAAACACGGGGACAGAGCCGATCACGAACACCGAGAGAAGCAGCACCGCCGCCGCACCACCCGAGAGAAACGTGGATTTCGCTGAGCCTTCCGAGGGCCCCTGTGTGGACAGCATGATGACTCCCTGGCAGGCCAGTTGGAGGGTTACGGACAGGGCAACCCGGCACCTGTGTGCCCTCGATGCCGGCGGAGAAAGCAGAGCGACGCCGTAAGGGCGGCGATCAGACAGATCGAGGGGTCGCACGATCGCCGGATCTTCGACCGGACAGTCGAGAGAAGACTCGTCATGTCCTGATCGGAAAGGGCGATGTCATAATAACCGTTGAACATTTCGTCGGTGGTTTGCTTCCCGGCCCGGACCGTCGCCCCAGGGTCGGGATTGGAGGGATTCCCCTCGGAGTTGTCGAAATGGGCCGTGCATCGCAGGACGGTCCCGGCCGGGAGTCTCTTCGGCTCGGCCAGTACGTAGCGATTTTGCCAGTTGAAGTCGTAGCGAGGGACGTCGAGCAGGATCTCTGACCGGCCATCGGGATAGAGGGCCTCGTACCGGAAGGATCGCCCGCGCAGATGCATGTGAGGGAACATCGAAAGCAGAAGAACATCCTCATCGAACCGGCGCGATCGCTCGACGCGATGGTCGACCGCGTGGGGAGGGATTCGCAGGTCGGGATCGAAGAGGAGCTGAGTGGCGACCTCGCGACGGACCGCGGTCCGGTCCGCGAACACCAGCCCGATCTGGGTCTGATCGTACTGGACCGTTCCCACCGGCTGGTAATGCATGACGAAGACCAGATGCCAGCCGGCCGGGATTCGCTTCGCCATTCCGTCGGGCAGAATCCAGGGGGGCGTGCCGGGCGTCATCGCGGCGAGGCAGTATGAGCCGAGCTCACCGGCGGTGTCGATCTCGTTGTGACTTCCGGGGGCTCGAAGGAAGACGTTGCAGTGATGCACGACGCGCCGATTGCCCGGGCGGATCTCCGCGGCACGAATCCATTGGTCCTCGCGGAACCCTGGATCGACCTCGAAGAACTGGTAATCGACCACGCCTCCCGCCGGGACGGTGAATGTCGAGGGCATGGAGACGACCCGGTCGGGACCGGGAATGGACCAGCCCTCGTGACTCGATATCTCCGGGGGAATCTCCGTTGAATCGCCCTCGGGAAGACCTCCACGTGCCCAGTCGAGAACCAACCGCTTCTCGCGGTCCGTCAAACGAGGGTCGTTCGCGAACCGGCCGAAACGGGGATCCGCATGCCAGGGGGGCATCCGACTGTCCTCGACGACCTCGGCGATCGCCTCAGCGCGGTCGGCGGCTTCCTCGTAACTCGTCAGGGCGAACGGTCCGACCTGGCCCGCCTGGTGGCAGGGAACGCAACGTCGGGCGAGGATCGGGGCCACATCCCGGCGGTAGGTCGGTGCGCCTGCGGGCATCGGGTTATCGATCGGAGCGATCGGACAGCCAACGGCCAGCACCTCCGGCCGTTCCACAGGCCGACCCGCGAGCAGGGCATCGATTGCTTCACGAAGGTACTCGCGCGCCGGGGCTGATCGTCGAGAGCCGACCGCGTACTGATCGTCGATCCGACCCCGATACCGGAAGCGCCGGCCCTGGTCCAGAACGATGACCTCGGGCGTTCGCCGCGCCCCCAGCCGTACCGCCGCGGATCCGTCGTCGAGCAGAACAGGGAACGAGAAACCATGCTCCCTGGCGAACCGGAAGGCGCCGGCCGCCCCATCGCGTCCTTTCTCGAAGAAAAGTTGCGCAGCTTGGCTAAACAATGATTTAGAGTCGGCAAGGTCTCCATTTGTATCTGAGACAAGAGCCTTTTCCCACATGTGGAATGGATCAGA
>DAIDJI010000762.1 GCA_027451455.1 Planctomycetales bacterium
GGCACCGCCGCCGAGCGCCGGGAAACCTTCCCGTACGTCTTCATGAAACCGACAACCACCCTGACCAGGCCCGGCGACCCGATCCTGATTCCCAAGGTCTCGCCCGACCAGATCGATTGGGAATGCGAGCTCGGCGTCGTGATCGGCCGGATTTGCCGACACGTCGAGGAGGACGAGGCGCTCGGCTACGTCGCCGGTTACACGGTCGTCAACGACATCAGCGATCGTGGCTATCGGCCCAATCCCGGCCGCAAACCGCGTGAGAGGGACAAGTTCTTCGACTGGCAGCACGGCAAGTGGCACGATACGTTCTGCCCGATGGGCCCCTGCATCCTCTCGGCCGACGCGGTCGCCGATCCGCAGTCGCTCCCGATCCGACTGACGGTCAACGGCGAGGTCAAGCAGGATTCCTCGACCGCCGAGATGGTCTTCCCTGTCGCGGCGATCGTCTCTTTTATCTCCCGAATGATGACTCTCCGACCGGGCGACGTGATCGCCACCGGCACCCCCTCCGGTGTCGGTTCCGCCACCGGCACCTACCTCCGCCCAGGCGACCACGTCGTCGCCACGATCGAACCGATCGGCTCGCTGGAGAACCCCGTCGAGGACGAAACCATGGCGGAGGACTTGTGAGCTCGCCCGCTCCCCCGGAGAACCGAGAGCCCATGCCGCTCGGCAACCCACCGAAATGCTCCCGACAGGAAATCCTGGTTTTTGATTCTTGAATTTTGATTCTTGAATTTGAATCTTCCCTATTGAATCTCTGAATCCTCCGTTCCGCAAGCCCCGCGGCCGAGGGTGCCATCCCGATACCCGCGGGGCCCACGAGAGATGATCAGGACCGCCCGATGACCTCATTCCGCAAGCTGATGGCCGCCAATCGCGGCGAGATCGCCATCCGGGTTTTTCGCTCGGCACACGAGCTGGGCATCCGGACGGTGGCGATCTACACCCACGAGGACCGGTTCGCGACCCACCGCCTGAAGGCCGATGAGGCGTACGAGATCGGCCGACCCGGTGAGCCGATCCGGAGTTACCTCGACATCGAGGCGATTGTCTCCCTGGCCCGGGAGAAGGGCGTCGACGCGATCCATCCCGGCTATGGCTTTCTCTCCGAGAACGCCGCGTTCGCGAGAGCGTGTGCACAGGCTGGGATCACCTTCGTGGGTCCTCGGCCGGAATTACTCGATCAGCTTGGCGACAAGGTGGCCGCGCGCCGGCTGGCTCGCGAGGCCGGCCTGCCCGTTCTTTCCGGCAGCGACGACCCGGTGCAACCTGGGCCTGAAGCCCGCGCCCTCGCCGAAAAACTCGGCTTCCCCGTGATCGTCAAGGCGTCGATGGGCGGCGGGGGACGAGGTATGCGGGTCGTCGAGTCGGCCGACGCCCTCGACGCCGCACTCGACCAGGCCCGTCGCGAGGCGGGCACGGCCTTCGGCGTCCCAGACGTCTTCATCGAGAAGTTCCTCCGACGCGCCAAGCACATCGAGGTGCAGATTCTCGGCGATCGCCACGGCAACCTCGTTCACCTCTTCGAACGAGACTGTTCGGTCCAGCGCCGGCATCAGAAGATCGTCGAGATCGCACCTGCCCCCAACCTGGACCCCAAGGTCCGGACGGCCATCTGCGACGCCGCTGTCGCGATTGCCCGGCACGTCCGCTATGAGAATGCCGGCACGGTCGAATTTCTCTACGACGTCGACTCAGGCTCGTTCTACTTCATCGAGGTCAACCCGCGAATCCAGGTCGAGCATACCGTCACCGAGGTTGTCACGGGCGTGGACCTCGTCAAGAGCCAGATCCTGATCGCCGCCGGCGCCCCGCTCTCGGATCCCGAGATTGATATCCCCGACCAGGCCTCCGTGAAGGTTCAGGGCTTTGCATTGCAGTGCCGGGTGACAACCGAGGATCCGGAGAACAAGTTCACGCCCGACTACGGTCGGATCACCCATTACCGGGCGGTCGGCGGCGTCGGCATCCGGACCGACGGCGGGCCCGCGCTGACGGGTGCCATCATCACGCCCTTCTATGATTCGCTCCTGGTAAAAATCAGTGCCTATGGACGCCGGTTCGTCGACGCGGCCAAGCGGCAGGAGCGGGCGTTGCAGGAGTTCCGCGTTCGTGGCGTGAAGACGAACGTCCCGTTCCTGGTGAACCTGGTCACGCACCCGACCTTCCTTGCCGGCGATTGCACGACCCGGTTCCTCGACGAGACGCCCGAACTCTTCAATTTCCCGATCCGCCAGGACCGGGCAACCAAGCTGCTGAACTATGCCGCGGAGGTCACGATCAACGGCTTCCCCGGCGTCACGCGGCCCGAGGGTTACGCCACGCCCGCCGAGCCCTTGCCGCCGGAATTCGACCGGCTCTCAACCCCGCCGCCCGGCTCTCGACAGCGGCTTCAGCAGATGGGCGCTGACGCCTTCTGCGGATGGATTCGCGAGCAAAAGCCGCTACTTCTGACCGATACCACCTTCCGAGACGCGCACCAGTCGCTCCTCGCCACGAGGGTCCGAACCCGCGACATGCTCCGCGTCGCCGATGCCTACGCTCGCCTCTGCCCCAACATCTTCTCGATCGAGATGTGGGGCGGCGCCACGTTCGACACCGCCATGAGGTTCCTCAAGGAGGATCCCTGGGACCGACTCGCACGGCTCCGCGAGCGAATCCCGAACATCCTCTTCCAGATGCTCCTCCGCGGCTCGAATGCGGTCGGTTACACCAGCTACCCGGACAACGTCGTCAAGGCCTTCATCAAGGAGGCTGCCGACGCCGGGATCGACCTCTTCCGCGTCTTCGACTCGCTCAACTGGGTGCCGAACATGGCCCTTTCGATCGAGGCCGTGCGCGAGTCGGGAATGCTCTGCGAGGCGGCCATCTGTTACACCGGTGACATCCTCAATCCCGCCCGGCAGAAGTACAACCTCGCGTATTACGTCGAACTCGCCAAGGAGCTGAAGAAGCGAGGCGCCCACCTGATCGCGATCAAGGACATGGCTGGCCTCTGCAAGCCGGCCGCCGCCGAGCGCCTGATCAAGGCCCTGCGCGACGAGGTCGACTTGCCGATCCACTTCCACACCCATGACATCGGCGGAGCCCAGGCGGCGAGCATCCTCCGGGGTGCCGATGTCGGCCTC
>DAIDJI010000763.1 GCA_027451455.1 Planctomycetales bacterium
TCTACGGCGAGCGGGTGGGCCTGGGGCGGGTCTACGTCCGACTCGAGGAAGGACAGCTCGACTTTGATCGATGGGTCGAGGGAATCAAGCTCGGGCGATCCTACGTCACCGATGGCAAGAGCCACCTGGTCGACTTCCGGGTCGACAACGTCGCGCCAGGGGAGTCGGGGAGCGAGTTGAAGCTGGCGAAGCCGGGGACAGTGAAGGTGACGGCGCAGGTCGCGGCATTTCTCGATCCCGGGCTCTCGCCCGAGGCACGCGCGATCCGGTCGAGGCCGCTCGACCAGAAGCCTTACTGGGACCTGGAGCGTGCCCGGATCGGTCAGACGCGCAAGATCCCGGTCGAGGTGATCGTCAACGGGGAGCCCGTGGCGCAAACCGAGGTCACGGCGGACGGCAACATCGTGGGCGTCTCTTTCGACGTCCCAATCCGGCGATCAAGCTGGGTGGCGCTCCGGGTCTTCGCCTCCTCGCACACGAATCCCGTCTTCGTGCTGGTCGACGGCAAGCCGGTTCGAGCTTCGCGGAAGTCGGCCGAGTGGTGCGAAAAGGCCGTCGATCGTTGCTGGTCGCAAAAGGAGAAGGCGATCCGCGACTCGGAAAAGGCGGCAGCACGTGAGGCTTACGACATGGCGCGAAAGGCTTATCGCCGTATCTTCGCGGAGTCCGACGTGGATTGATCACCCAAAAACCGGCGCGGGGCGGGATTCGGTCGGATCTCGCCCCAGCACGGTCGATGTTCAGGATTTGTGAAAAAAACCGTTCCCGAGATCCGATTCCCGGTCAACACCGTCACCTTGGTTTTCTGGAATCGGAAAATCTGCGAGCTAACTGATACAATCGTCGTTTCTCCACAAACCGTCAGACCAGCTCGCGCTCGCGAACGGTGACGTAAACTTCCTGGCAGGCTTCGGCGATCTTCTCGCCGAGTCCCTGGTGCTTGCTCTCTAGCTGGCCGGAATACATCGAAAGAACCTTGCAAAGGAAGGCGCCGTGACAGGCGTCGGCCTCGTTGGAGAGCTGATCGAGCGATTCTTCGATCTGATCGGCGAGGTAGAGCAGGAACTGGGCCTGCCCCTTGATCTCGGCGAGCGATCTCCGGAGCTCGGGTGAAGCCGAGCCGGCCCGCGGTGGACCGGCGACGGTCGCGGTCGCAGCGTCGGGGCTGTCGAATTCATCGCGAGGGGCGTCGAGGGTTCGCATGAGGGGACCTCCCTGGTTGCCGTTCGTCGGGGTGATCACGCGAATTCCCCCGAGTCGGGGGCGTCGAACGGGCCGTCGACCAGGGATTCCAGCTCGCCGCAAAGGTCGCCGATGAGCCGCATGTTCTGCCCCTCCTGGCGGAGGTTGGCCGCGTGCATCTCAACGAGCTGCCGGATGAAGATCCGGGTGCCGGGGTCGGTCTCGTCCTGGTAGCGCTCGGCGTCGGCAACGGCAGCGCGAACCAGGTAATCCATGAACTGAAGCTTCCCGCGAATCGCGACACAAAGGCGCGAGAGCTCAGATTTCCGGGCGGATTCGGGTGCGGCGGTGAGTTGGGACATCCTTATCGCGTCTCCGACCGAGGGGCCGGAAGCCAGGGCCCGATCGGGCCACGGCATCCGTGCCGGTGTTGATGTCCGCGCGACGACCCCCGTGGACGATCGGAGTCCCTTGGGTCGCCGGGACGGCACGGGCCTGGTCCGTCGTCAACAGAAGTATGCCAGCGGCCACCAGATTACTCGGAGCCCGCCCCGCCCGCAAGCGGAAACGCACCCGGCCGGCCTTCGCGATCTGGCCCGTTCCCTTCGACCTCCGGCTCGGGTAAAACGGGTCGGATCGGGGCCCGTTGCCCGCAGGTTTCCCTCCCTCTTCCGGAGTCTCCAAGATGTCGAACGGAATGAGTCGTCGCGATCTGCTCCTGGCTGGCGGTGCCGCCTGGTTTGGCGCCGGCGCATTGGGACAGGCCCTGGCCCGGCCCGAGGGGCCGACCAGGAAGGTTCTTTTCTTCATGAAGAGCGCCGGCTTCCCCCACCCGGTCGTCACCCGAAAGGGCGGCAAGCCCAGCCTCGCTGAGACGGTTCTGACGAAGGCCGGCAAGGAGCACGGCTTCGAGGTCGTCGCCACCAAGGACGGCCGGATGTTCGATCCCGACAAGATCGGCCAGTGGGACGCCTTCGTCTTCGAGACCACCGGCGACCTGACCACCGAGGGCGGCTCGGAGAAGTCGCCGCCGATCTCCGCCGATGGCGAGAAGGCCCTCTACGACGCCATCCGCGGCGGAAAGGGCTTCCTCGGAATGCACTGCGCCTCCGACACCTTCGGCCACCACGGCAAGCGGAACAAGGGCGCGAACGACCCTTACATCCAGATGCTCGGCGGTGAGTTCATCGTCCACGGCGCCCAGCAGGAGTGCCAGATCGATATTGTCGATCCGAAGTTCCCCGGCATCGCCAATGGCTTCGGCCGCGAGGGTCACTCTTTCCGGATGAAGGAGGAATGGTACGCCCTGAAGAACATGACCGACGATCTGCACGTGATCATGGTGCAGAACACAAAGGGCATGCAGGGCCCGATGTACCACCGTCCGAACTACCCGATGACCTGGGCCCGGATGCACGACAAGGGGCGCGTCTTCTTCACCTCAATGGGCCACCGCGAGGACGTCTGGGAAAATCCGATGTACCAGGATCTGCTGATCGGAGCCCTCCGCTGGGCGACCGGCCAGGTCGAGGTCGATGTCGAGCCGAACATCCGGAAGGTCACTCCGCACTACGACCAGCTCCGCGCCTGACTCGATCAGCCGCGACGGCCGCGGGCTTGCCCCGGCCGTCGCGGTTGCTATACTGGAAAACACCGGCGCCCGTAGCTCAACGGATAGAGTCGCGGACTTCGAATCCGAAGGTTGTAGGTTCGAATCCTACCGGGCGCGCTCTGGACCTGGTTTCTCCAGGTCCACTCGGTCTCCTGGACCTTTCCTCACCAGGTCAGATCACGCCGACGATCGGGATCGCCTTCGCGGTCCCGATCGTCGGCTGTGCCTCAATTGATGTTTTTGTTAGCCTGGCTCTGGGCCTCGGTGGAATTCCTCAGCCCCTGCATCACGAGGATCACCGTACCCGAGCCGAGGCTCCCCGGCGTCGGGTGA
>DAIDJI010000764.1 GCA_027451455.1 Planctomycetales bacterium
CGGTTTGAGTGAACGTGACGGCCAGGGGCTTTCCGTCGGCCGTCGCCGAGACGGAACCGGACTTCGCTCCCGCAGGAAGCTCCAGCGCGAAGGTCTTCAAACGGACCTGGCCGTGTCGCGGATGAAGCTCCGCCGTGGTCCGGCCGCCCTCGCGACGCTGGGAATAGGTTCCCCAGCCCTCGGCCGCGGTGAAGGCGGCCCGGAAGTTGTCGGGGCTCCATCGAGGGGCGAAGCCGATCTGACCTTTCGGTCCGTGGTACTCGAACCCGCAGGCGGCAAGATAGGCGCCGTAGCTGGCCATCGACCGGGCGTAATGGTCGCTGCACTCGACCTCGTTATAGGGGTTTCGCAGCCGGGGATGGTATCGGTCGTGGATCAGCCGGGCGACGGCCAGGCCCTCGGTGACCATTCCTTCCCAGATCATGTGAGAGGCCACCTGCCATTCGAAACCGCTCATGCATTCATTGAAATACATGGCGGACCAGGCCCCTGCGCCGGAGACCTGGGGAGGGCGGCCGAACGGGAAGGTGACCATGACGAGTCCGCCCTCGCCGGGCATGGCGTACCATCGGCCTGCGCGGTTGACCTTGCGGAAGGGACCGACGTCGGGCGTTACGCTGAACCGCCAGAGCGAGTGCAGGGCGCGTTTCACGTGGGTTTCGTCCATCACCCGGCCGAGGCCGACCTGCCAGGCCCACGACTGGCCGAAGACCTGGTCGATCTCGCATCCATCGTACGAGCCGACCTCGTGCATGTGGTTGGGATCGCCGACATGAACATAATAGCCATGGTCGTCGCGCCAGCAGAGTTTGTCGAGCGCGGTGACCCCGGCCTCGCGACGGGTCCGGCAGAGTCGAGCGAAGGCCGGGTCGCCGACCTCACCGGCCATCGCCTCGGCCGCACGGAGCGCCGCGTGGTAGAGGCCGACGAGCCAGGGGACGACGCCGAACCAGTCGGCGTCGAGGGTGTTGTGCATCGGTCCCCGGAGGACGCCCGAACCGTCGACGTCGCGATCGATCACGCACTGCATGGCCCGCTTGAGAGCTGGCCAGAGGCGTCTGAGGAACGCGTCATCGGGCGACATCTGATGCTCGCGGTAGGCGCGGAGGATCGTCCCGCACTGGCCGTCAACGGCGAAGGTGGCGCCGAATTCGCCGCGGAACCGGATCACGCCGGTCTTCGGGTCGAGGGCCAGGCCGAAATCGACCCGTTCTCGGAGGTCGCGCTCGAGTGAGGGGAAGATCCGGCCCATGGCCTGGGCGTAGTGCCAGACGTGGGTACAGGTGCCCGGGCAGCAGCCGACGCCCTCCCACGCCCAGAACCGGCCGTCGGCCAGCCGGTAGCAGGTTGTGGTCGCGAGGACGGAGGTACTGGCAAACGTCCGGTTCAGGAACCAGTGAGGCAGGGTGGAATCGTTCCAGGTCTCGCGCCAGAGTCGGGTGAGGGAGGAGAGGCGCTCGAAGTGGTCGACGAGATAACGCGCCGTGGTCGCCGCCGAGTCGAACCGGCGTGCGTAATGGCGTCCCTTGAGCCGCCCCGCGACCGTGAGGTTGGGGAAGTGCCAGGTGACGACAAAGGGAACCGTGGCCGAGGCTCCTGCGCCCAGCGTGAGCGTCCGGCCGATCGCTCCGACGAGCTTGTGGTCGAGGGGAGCCTCGGCCGAGTCGCCCGGCTCGCCGCCGAGTCCGCCCGGCTCGGCCCTGGCGACGCGGTATTCGGCCGGACTGCCCAGAAGTGCCAGGCCCATGGTGCCGACATCGGGAAGCTGATCGAAGGGCACCGCCGCTGCATGGACGTCGCTGAACGTGATCCGTCCGACGCCGATGTTCCCCCACGGTCCTTTCCGATGATCCACGATCTCCAGGACGGCCTGCTTTCCGAGCCAGGGCCGGACGTCGATCCACTCGGGACGCATCCGGTTGTTGTCGCGCCCGGTGATCGAGCGGACGACCGCGCCGTCGACCCGCAGATTCACGCAGGTCTCGCCGCGATAACGGCCTCCGCCGATCCAGATTTGAATATAATTTCGCTCAACGGTGAACGGCCGGCTGGTGAGCTGGCCGGTCTGGTCGTCCCGAGCGGCGATATCGTTGCCTGGGGCGGTCGCGTGGGAGTTGACCACCCGGGCGCCTGGGCCGCCGACGTCGCCCTGATAATCGGGAATGGCCGATCGGAGCACGGGCCCCCGGCCGAATGCCGTGCCCTCGACCGTCCAGTCGCCGTGGTCGTCGCGTGCCCAGTCCTCGAAGACGATGTCGGGCCTCGTCGGCGTCTCGACCCGGGGCGCTTCGGCGGCCGAGCATTCCAGGAAGGTGAAGCCCGGCCCGTCGCTGATCCGGTTCCGACGCACGCCGGGAATGTCCTGGTGTCCGTGGGCGACGGCATTTTGAAGCCAGCCCGCGAGGGTCACCTCCACCTCGGCCGACGACCGGTTGGTGAGGGTGAAACTCAGGACGGTCGCCGGCAGGCCGGAGTCCTCGGCATCGAGGGGGATGAAGGGCGAGTAGGCTTCGAGCGTCGCGGAGACCGGGACATCGGGATCGCGGTAGGTCACGGTGCCGACGGGGTACTGGCCGAGGAAGGAGACCTCGCGAAAGCCGGCGTGGTCGAGCGTTGTGGTTCGATCGACGCCCTGAGACCGAACCCGGATCGCGAAACCCTGATCGACGGGCCCTTTCGGTTCGGGCGGGGCGACATAGGCCGAGCCGTCGCGCGGGCTGAGCTGGCGGCCGTCGTAGTTGACGGTTCGGGGATCGATTCCCTCGCCTTCGCGGTTGAAGACGTCCCAGAGCCAGAGCCGGCCGTCGCCCGAGAGATACAGCGTGCCGGTGCAGATTCCGCCGACCGGCATCCCGATGAACCGGAGGTCGGTCCCCGAGTACGTCTCCTGCGCCCCGCGGGCGGTCAGGCTCGCGAGCCAGTCGGGCCGGAATTTCTTGTCGGGCGGGATGAGCGCCTCGAAGTCCTTCCGCCGAACGGCCCGGCGACGGCGTGCACTCGCTCGAGGACCTCATCGCCTACGAAGACCACCACCGCGACGTCGAACAGCCCTTCTTCGGCCACGACCTCTTCGTTGCCGCGGCCGCGACCGGCGGGCGACGCGGCGACGCCTACGCTTC
>DAIDJI010000765.1 GCA_027451455.1 Planctomycetales bacterium
GGCGGCCCTGGTGAAGCTGCTCGGACACGATCCGCACGCGCGCGTGCGGGAGGATCTGCGGCGGCTGAAGCAGGTGATGGAGACCGGGGAGATCGCGAGCACCCGGGGTCAGCCGTCCGGCCGTCGCAGCCTGATCGGCGGCCTCACCCGGGAATGGGGGCTCGAGACATGAAGGCGAACGTCTGGTACGGCAAGGAGCGGTTGCGGGTCGAGGAGGTGCCGGATCCGAGGATTCTCAATCCGCGCGATGCCATCGTGCGGATCACCTCGACGGCGATCTGCGGCTCGGACCTGCATCTCTACAACGGCTTCATGCCGACAATGCACTCCGGCGATATCCTCGGCCACGAGTTCATGGGCGAGGTCGTCGAGGTGGGGCCAAAGGTCAAAAATCTTTCGGTGGGCGATCGTGTCGTCGTGCCGTTCCCGATCGCCTGCGGCGGATGTCTGCAATGCGAGCGACAGATGTATTCGCTCTGCGAGAATTCGAACCCCAACGCCTGGATGGCCGAGAAACTCTTTGGGCATTCCGCGGCCGGCATCTTCGGCTATTCGCACCTGACCGGCGGATTCGCCGGCGGCCAGGCCGAGTACGCCCGCGTACCCTATGCCGATGTCGGCCCAATCAAAATTCCCGATGGACTCACAGACGATCAGGTCTTGTTCCTTTCCGACATCCTGCCGACGGGTTACATGGCCGCCGAGGCCTGCGAGATCAAGCCGGGGGATGTCGTTGCTGTTTGGGGATGCGGGCCGGTCGGGCAGTTCGCGATCAAGAGCGCCTACCTGCTGGGCGCCGAGCGAGTCATCGGTATCGACCGATTCCGCTACCGACTCCGGATTGCACGCGACCGTGCCGGTGCCGAGACCATCAACTATGAAGACCAGGATGTCTACGAGACCCTGCTTGAGATGACCGGCGGGCGCGGGCCCGACGCGGTCATTGACGCTGTCGGCCTGGAGGCGCACGGTCCGGGAGCCACCTACGCCTTCGACCGGATCAAGCAGGCATTGATGTCGGAGACCGGCCGACCGATCGCGCTCCGCGAGGCAATCATGGCCTGTCGGAACGGCGGGATCGTCTCGGTTCCAGGCGTCTTCGGTGGTCTCATTGACAAGTTCCCGATGGGCTCGTTCATGAACCGGGCGCTGACGATGAAGACCGGGCAGACGCACGTCCAGCGGTACATGAAGCCGCTGCTCGATCGAATTCAGAAGGGAGAGATCGATCCGAGCTTCATCATCACCCATCGACTCCCACTGGACCGGGCGCCCGAGGCGTATCAAATGTTCTGCGACAAGCAGGACGAGTGCCTGAAGGTCGTCCTCAAACCGTGATCGGGTCGAGGGCGCCGGTCGGTGCGTGATTCCTTCCGCGACCGGCGCCCCACCCTCGCGTCTGCACTTACCACTCCGAGGCCCCCGCGATGTCCGAACATTCGACCGAGACTGAGGCCACAGCCTTCCCAAGGCTGGATGCGGGCCAGGTCTCGGCGCTGGAGCGATCGCCTCTGGCTTCGATCCGTCGCCATCGCGACGGCGACCGGCTCTTCGAGGCTGGCGACCGTGAATACCGGTTCCATATCGTCCGCTCGGGCGAGGTCGCCATTGTGGATACCTCGGATGACGAGCGAAGGACAATCGCGATCCTCGGACCGGGCGAGTTCACCGGCGATGAGACCAAGCTAACCGGCGGCCCGTCGATCGTTGCTGGAGTCGCGCACGGTGATTGCGAGGTGGTCGAGGTCCCGCTCGATGCGCTCCGGGAGATCCTCAACAATCGCCCCGATATTGGAGATCTGATGCTCCGCGCCTTCATGGCGCGCCGGGAGTGGCTGGTCGAATCGGGAGAGGTCGAAGGTCCCCGGGTTATTGGGCCGGCCCGATTGCCAGAGACCTTCCGCATCCGCGACTTCCTGGCACGGAATCGGGTCCCTCATACCTGGATCGATACCGAGGACCATCCCCGGATCACCTCTGCGTTCGGGCAGCTCGGGATCGCCGACAGCCACTTACCGCTCGTGGCCTGGGGACGTCGGCTGCTCCTTCGATGCCCGACCAACCGTGAACTGGCCGATGCCCTTGGACTGCGAAAGCCCGCGGATCGCGACCAGTACGACCTTGCGATTGTAGGCGCCGGCCCGGCTGGACTGGCAGCGGCCGTCTACGGGGCTTCCGAGGGCCTGCAAACGATTGTCCTGGAACGGATCGCGCCTGGCGGCCAGGCCAGCCGGAGTGCCCGGATCGACAACTACCTCGGTTTCCCGACCGGGATCTCTGGCGCCGAGCTGACAGAGCGCGCCGTTGTCCAGGCGAACCGATTCGGGGCCAGACTTCCGGTCGCCACCGAGGTTGTCGGTCTCACGTTCGAGGGAGATCTCTCCATTCTCCACCTCGATGACGGCGAGCACATTTCGGCTCGCTGCGTTCTGATCGCGACCGGTGCGGATTATCGCCTGCTGAATCTCAATGGCTGCGACCGATTCGAAGGATGCGGCGTCTACTACGCTGCGACGCCGACCGAAGCGCAAATGTGCCGCGATGGAGAGGTGGTTGTCATCGGCGGAGGTAACTCGGCCGGACAGGCGGCTGTCTACCTCGCTGCTCTCGTCCGGAAGGTTCACCTCGTGATCCGGGGCCAGAACATCACCGAAGAAATGTCCGACTACCTGGTCCGCCGTATTCGCGACACGACTGGAGTCGAGATTCACACCGAAACAGAGGTCCGGAGCATGTGCGGCGACGAGGTCCTCGGCTCCGTGGAACTGGCGAATACAGGGACGGGTGAAGTACTCCGGATCGACACACAGGCCGTGTTCAGCTTCATTGGCGCCGTGCCGCGGACCGACTGGCTCCCCGTCGAGATTGCCCGCGACGATCGTGGGTTCATCAGAACGGGGACGGTACTATCGCCTTCGTTCCGTGAAAACTACGGTCGCGAGCCGTTCCCGCTGGAGACGAGTCGGGCCGGGGTCTTTGCCGCGGGTGACGTCCGCGATGGAGCAACCAGGCGGGTGGCTTCGGCGGTCGGCGAGGGCGCGATGGCGATCCAGTTTGTGCATGCCTTCCTCGAGGCGGCGGACTCAGAGCCGGAGCATCATGATCGCCACAAGC
>DAIDJI010000766.1 GCA_027451455.1 Planctomycetales bacterium
GGGAATCGGAACGAGGGATCGGGCGGGTCGCGTCGGGATCGGGGCGGCCGGCCGTCGCCACACGCGAATCCCGGGGGCTCCGCGGCTGGGAACGGTCCCGCGCTGAAGGTCGCGCGCGGCGTGCTCGCGAGCGGGATGGCACACCGGCCGGTCGACGTGATCTGCGCTGGGATGTACCGGGCGTGCTCGACCTGGCAGTACGAGGTCGCTGCGCATCTGGTCGAGCGTCATCGCGACGGGGCCCGATCCGGGTACTTGACGGCCACCGAGTATGCCGAATCGGGCCGCAGGGCGCCTGCTGGGTGGCGGGTGATCAAGTCGCACGACGCCCATCCCTGCTTTACCCGGGCGATTGTCGAGGGACGAGCCGTGGCGATTTACGCCTATCGGGACGTTCGCGACGTGGCCTTCTCACTGATGCACAAGCGACGACTGACGTTCGACCGGTTGCTCCAGCAGGGGATGATCCACCAGGTCCTCGCCAATGACCGGTACTGGACCGAGCAGCCGAACGTTTTGATCCAGCGTTACGACGAGATCCTGGCTGACCCGGTGGCGGCCGTCCGGGCGATTGCTCAGCACCTGGGCATCCGTCCGGTCGCGGGCGAGGCCGAGAGGATCGCCGCGGAATACTCGCTCGAGGCCAACAAGGCGCGCACCGAGGCCCTGCGGCGGCAAATCGAGCAGAGCGGGGTCAACTTGCACGACGCCTCGAGCGCGCAGATCTGCGACCCGGGGACGCTTCTGCACTGGAACCACGTTCGCGACGGACGAACCGGCTCCTGGCTGGACGAGTCGACGCCGCGCGACCGAGCGATTCTGGATCGACTCTGCGGGCGCTGGCTCGCCGCCCGGGGCTATCCACCTTCGCCTCGCGAGATGTGGTCCGCCTCCATCGGGGATCGATTGGGGATCGAGCGCGACCTACTTCGCGGATGGGTCTCGTGCCAGGTTCGGACCGCCTCCGAACGGTACCCCCGGCTCGCGGCGGTCGCCCGTCGGATGCTCGGAAGAACTTCGCCGACGGCGGTCGGCGCCACAGCCTGGGGCGGATCAACGGAAAAGGATGGTGAACGCCGACCGGCATAGGGCCGGTCGGTCAACCAGCCGGTCGCCGTTGGACCGATCGGGCCATCCATTACTGAGGAGGTCGAGCCGGTCCAGCCGCCTTCGGTCGAGGCGGATTCGCCGGCTGGTCCTCCGACAATGATCCAGCAGGACGAGACGACCCCCTCGCAGAACGCCTAGACGCCGCCGGGCGGCGAGCAGGGAGGCGGTCAGCCGGGCACTCCCGGCCAGGGCGCCGCGCCGGGCCCGTCCGCTGGCGCCGAGCAGGACCACGCCCGGAGCGCCGGCGGCGAGTCCACCCAGGGCGTCCAGGCGACCACCCCCGATATCCCCGGTGGCCCGGGTGCCCTGTCGGGCGGAAACCAGGGTCAAACGGGCGGCGCGGCCAGTGAGACAGGAGGGGCGCAGACTGTCGGCAGCCAGGTCGGTTCGAACAGCGGAGCACCGAGCGGCGGAAGCGGTGCTTAGTTCGGCGGTCGAATGACGAGGGATTCCTCGTCGGATTGAGTCCCGCAACCAATCGCGGGGCGGGGATCCATTCAAACTCCTCGCCCGCGATCTAGAGCCAGACCTTCAGTCGGCCCCGGAGCGAATCCGGCAGCCGTTTCTCGATGATCCGGACGATCTGGTCCGGGTGCAGCCGGGTGCTGAAGTGCGAGGCGATGATGATTTCGTTCTCGAACCGGTCCGCCCGCGCGATCAGGTCGTCGAGATGCGTGTGACCATACTTGTGGATGATCGAAGCCCGCTCGTTCGGCGCCACGAAAGTCATCTCCAGAATCAGGATCTGCGCCTGGTAAACGTCGGGGACGGCATCGATTCCCTGAGGCGACGTGTCGCCGAGGTAGGCGATCTTCGGGATGCGGATCTCGGCCGAGACCTCCGCGCCGCCAAGGCGGAGGTCACGAATCTGATCGCCCGTCAGATGGTGATACTCGGGCTTGAGTTTCTTCCGACGCTCCCAGACCAGATAGCCGAGCGAGGGGATCGTGTGCCGGGTTGGGATGGTCGAAACGACCAGCTCGCGCGAGAGCTCGATCTCGTCCCCCGGCTTCAGCCCGACCAGTTCGACCGGCATCCGCCCGCGATCGAGCCGCTGAAAGGCACGCAGGAGGGCGTCGACGTTGGAGACGGCCTCGGCAGGAAGATAGATTGTCGGCGGCTCCATCTTCATCATCCGACGCCGGGCGACCAGCACCGGGAGCGCCGCGATGTGATCCAGGTGGGTATGGCTGACGAACCAGTTAGGCGTCGCCATGAACGACCAGGGCTGCGCTCCCATGTCGAACCCCAGCTTCAACTCGGGGACGCGCCAGTACGTCTGGACGGCCGCCCGAGAGTAGCCCTCGATGGTGAGGTTCTGGTGCGCGATCGAGCGCACCGGGGCGTTATCCACCGGATGATCGAGCGATTCCACCGACGATTCGATATCCACGGTCCGCAGTCGACTCCCCTTGATTATTAAACGACCTACGATGCGACCGTTTCGCTGCACGAACGGCGCCGGGGCCGGAGGAACCTTCGAGTATAATGCGATCGTCCCCGCGGACGGAACCATAACCGTCCGGCCCGACCCCTGCACCGAGGCCGCCTTGATGCCGCGGCAAGAGAGCGAGCGCCGCCAGGAAGTCGTCATGGCCGCGTGATTCCGGAACCGACCAGCTCATCAGCCGAGACGGCCGAACCTCATAACGACACTCCGCGACCTCATGCCAGAACTCGCGGCTGTCCAGGTCCTCATCACCGGCCGCGTACCACTTCACCCGACCGCCAGCGATCGCCGCCAGCAGATCGTAACCAAGCTGACTCTTGCTCGCCGAGGTGAACACCACCGGCTCTACCACGTCCGGAGGAAACGCCGAGACCAGGAAATCCGCGAGAGCTCGCCCCAGGCCGGTTGCATCGACCGCAACCGCCTGGACGTGCCAGAGCGACCGGCACAGGTCCACGATCTGCGCGTACTGAGTCCGCAGGTCAACGCCGGTCCACCAGTACACTTGCTCGACACTCACCACCGGCTCACGACCGAACTCCGATGTTTC
>DAIDJI010000767.1 GCA_027451455.1 Planctomycetales bacterium
GTCCGTGCTGGCGATGGCCTGCACTTCGGGAGCGCGGACGATCAGGCCCGCACGCTGCGCCGCCTGCACGATGGCGCGGGCGAAGCCGCACCAGCTGGTCTGGCCGCCGGCGGTCAGGTGATAAATACCCCAGGGCGCGTCGGCCGCAAAAATGCCGCATGGCGCCAGGCGGGCGACGATCGCGGCGAAGTGAGCGGCGGCTGTCCGGCCTGCGGGCGGCCAGACGGTGAGGAAATTGTGGTAGCCGATTTCCTCAAGGGCGCCCAGGTATTCCTCCCAGTCGAGGGCGCCCGGGGGGAAGCCGTGGCCGCGCGGGTTCGGGGCGGCGATCCGGGAGGATGAGGTTGCGTCGGCGGCGTAGGCGTGTGCGATCCACTCCGCGCCCAGCTCTCGGGTCGCGGCGACCGGGTCGAGGCCCGCCTGGAGCATCGCCGAGGGATCGAGGCTCGCCGCGAGCGCAGGGACGCCGAGTGACGCCAGGAAGTCGCGGAGCGTGGTGCCCGATTCGGTCCCGGTCTCGACAGCGAGGCGGACCCCTCGATGGTCGGCGCGGCGGGCCAGTTCGCGGACGGCGTCGGTGAAGATGGGGCGGCGGGCGTCGTCCTCGGGCGGGAGCGAACCGACCCGGACGAGGACCACGTCGGTGCCCAGCTCGAACGCCATGGCGCAGGCGGCGTCGGCCCGTTTCAGGCGGTCATCTAGCAGGTCGGTCGTGTCGAACGGGCGGCGGGTCGGGAGCGAGACGGCCGCCAGCTTCAGCTCGACCGACCGGAGGATGTGACGGACCTCTCGGCGGCCCGTCTCGCCCAGCCGGTGCGGGGCCAGGTCGCCGATCGCGTCGACGACCACGCCACGCGCTCCGAGCCGGGCCGACTCATGGATCTGTTCCCGGACCGGGCGCTCAGGGTCGAGACGGAGAGCCAGAGGATTGCGGATCATCGGCGGGATGGCCTCCGAGGGATGCGGATGAGATATTTCAGATCTATGATCTCAAATTTTTGTTTAAAAGTCGAAAACAAAAGTGGTTGAAAACAAGATTATGCGCAGGCTTCCAGGATCGTCGCGACGCCCTGGCCCTGGCCGACGCAGAGGGTTGCCAGGCCGAGCCTTGCACCCTGGTCGAGCATCCGGTGGAGGAGAGTGGTGACGAGCCGGGCGCCGGTGGCGCCGAGCGGGTGGCCGATGGCGATCGCACCGCCGCGGGTATTGATGCGTTTTTCGTCGATGCCGAGGAGTTTCAGGACGCTTAAAACCTGGACGGCGAACGCCTCGTTGATTTCGATGCACTCGATCTGGTCGAGCGAGAGGCCCGAGCGTTTGAGTGCCTTGTGGACGGCGGGGACGGGTCCGATGCCCATTTCCTCGGGGTTGACGCCGGCGACCGCCATGGCGCGGACCCTGGCGAGCGGCCTGAGGCCGAGATCCCTTGCGCGCTCCTCGGACATCAGGAGGACGGCCGCCGAGCCGACGCTGACCTGCGAGCTGTTTCCGGCGGTGACGGAGCCGCCCTCGGGCTGGAAGGCGGGGGTGAGCGAGCCGAGCGCTTCCAGAGAGGTATCGCGACGGAAGCCCTGATCCTTTGTCTGGAGGTCCTTGTGGCCCGACTCGTCGTGGCCCCAGGTCGGAACGATTTCGCGGGCGTAGCCGCCGCCGTCGTTCGCCTCGGCGGCGAGTTGGTGACTGCGTAGGGCGAACTCGTCCTGCTTGCCACGTGGGATGCGATACTTCATCGCCAGATATTCGGCGGTCAAGCCCATGTTCATGACGGCCTCGCTATGCCGTCGGAAGAGCGAGGGGCTTGGGCTGTAGTCCTTGCTCATGGGGATGTGGTCCATGTGCTCGACTCCGCCCGCGATCTGGACGTCCTCGCAGCCGGCGGCGATGCTCATGGCGGCCTCGTTGATCGCGGAGAGGCTGGAGGCGCAGTTGCGATTGATCGTCACGCCCGCCGTCTCCTTGGGCAGGCCGGCGATCATCGCCGCGATCCGGCCGATGTCGAAGCCCTGCTCTCCCTGCTGCTGCACGCAGCCCCAGCGGACATCCTCGATCGCGTTCGGGTCCACGCCGGTCCGCTCGACCAGCGACCGGATCACGTGGGCGGAGAGGTCATCGGCGCGAACGTGGCGGTAATAGCCCTTGTCGGACGATGCGCGGGCGATCGGAGTGCGGACGGCATCGATGATCACGGCCTGAGTCATGTTCATCCCTTTTTTCTTGAATTCCATGAGAGGGTGGAGGGTCCGACGACCGGCGGGTCAGCCGGCGGCCTCCGGCTTCGGCCGCGGGTAGAAGGTGCCGCCCTCGTGCGCCAGCTTTTTGAGGCTTTCGGTCGGCTCGAATCGTTTGCCGAGATGCGCATATCGGGAAAGCGTCTCGACCAGGTTTTTCGGGCCGACGGTGTCGGCCCAGCGGAGGATTCCGCCGCGGAACGGCGGGAAGCCGATCCCCAGGATGAGGCCCATGTCGACGTCGCCGGGCTCGCGGACGATCCCCTCTTCCAGAACTCGGGTGGCCTCCAGGAGCATCGGCAGGAAGAGGCGGTCGGTGATCTCGGACTCGTCCATCGGATGGCCGCCGGACTGGTGCTTCTGGATGATCTCCAGCGCGGCGGGGTTGGGCTCAGGCCGGCTTCCCTTTGCCTTCGGGGCGTTGTAAAACCGCATGGCCGACTTGCCGCCGCCGCTGGTTTGCAGCATCTCCAGCAGGATGGGCGACTCGACCGATCGGTCCGGGTAAGCCGCGCCGACGACCTTGCCGGCGTAGACCGAGGTGGCGAGGCCGACGAGGTCGGTCAGTGTGATCGGGCCCATCGGCATCCCAAACTTCGTCGATGCCCGGTCGATCGCCTCCATCGAGACGCCCTCGCGCAGGAGGACCTGCGCCTCGTTCATATAAGGGAACAACACCCGATTCACCAGGAACCCGGCGCAGTCGCGGACGACGATCGGTGTCTTGCGGATTTTCTTCGCGAGGGCGACGACGGTGGCGATCAGCAGCGCGAAGGCGGTGGCGGAGGGCAGCTTCATGGCGGGCGTCGGCCTCCCGGGGCCGCAGTACAGGCTACGCGGCGGCCTGCCGGGGTGGCAGTAACGTCCGCGTCTCCGAGTGCT
>DAIDJI010000768.1 GCA_027451455.1 Planctomycetales bacterium
CCCGCCCCTCAGGTCTCGNCGTCTTCGGCACCCATCCCGACGCCCCGGAAGCCCTCGCCTCCGGATCCGGACGTCCCGGCCGGTGCCGACGCGATTACGCGATCGCTGATCGAGCTGAAATCGAACGAGCCGGGGAAGCGAGGCCAGGCGCTGGAGCGGCTCCAGCGATTGACGCCCGACGGGCGAGTCGACCAGGTGGTGGCGATGGTCCTGCCGATGCTCGAAGCCGACGAGATGTTCCGGGTGGTCGAGGCGGAGAAGACGCTAGCCGTCTGGCGGTCGCCCGAGGCAAGGCGCGGCCTGATCGGCCGGCTGATCGACAATCGCCATTTCGTCCGGAGCGAGGCGATCAAGGCCCTGGGACACTATCGCGACGCAACCGCCGCCGAGGCAGTTGTCCGCGTGATGAAGGAAGACCACTTCGCCTCGGACGAGGCCCTGAAGGCGATGGGTGAGGTGGCTGAGCCGGCATTGATACCCGTCCTCCGAAGCGCCGACCCGGACCTGCGCTCACGTGCCTGCCGGATTCTGGCGCAGGTGGGCGGCCAGGCGACGCTCCTGGAGATGCGATCGCTGCCAACGGATCCCGACCTGGGAGTCCGAATGGCCGCACAGGATGCCTGGAAGCGGATCGTTGCCCGGGTCGGTTTGCCGCCCCGCCCAGCACGCGGAAACAAGTAAGAACAGGATTCCGAAGGAACCACGAAAAACACGAAGAACACGAAAGAAGACGGAGAAGCTCGATTTATTCAAGAGCGTTCTCAAGGAGAAGGCCCCCTGCCTCAGGGCTGAATCTGCCTTCTTTCGTGCCCTTCGTGGTTTTCGTGGCTTCTCCCCGTCTTCTCAGGGCAGTCGGGTAAGGGCAGCGCGGGCGACATCAGCGGCGATCGAGCCGGGCGCTCCGTGATCGCGGGCGTATTCCAGGTGCGGACGGGCGGCGGCTGGGTTCTGGGTCCGGATCGCTTCGAGCCCGAGAAACGCGTGGACCTCCGCGAGATGCCGCTGGCTCCGCGCCGAGGCGAGCAGGGTGTTCGCGTCGATATCGCCGTGGAAGTAGCGGAGGATCGGGTCGGGCCACTGGCCGCGCGGAGTGTTCACGACGGCCTCGTCGAGCAGCCGACGCGCCTCGGCCTCGCGAGGTGTTCCTCGGGCCCCGAGGATCGCCAGCAAACCCATGTACGGGCTGAACGGGTCACGCCAGCCCTTGAGCATCAAATACGCGCGGGCATCATTGTCGGCCCACTCGGCTCCCGATCCGAGCCGGGCCCAGCCCCGGGCGACGTACAGTTCGGCTCGTCGCGGGTCCAGAGCGATCGCCTGATCGTAATCCGAGAGAGCGCCGGCCCAGTCGCCTCCCTCGCGTCGGACGTTGCCCCGATCCTGGTACACGGCGACTCCGGCCCCCTTCGGATCCAGGCGGAGGGCCATGTCAAAGTCGCGAATTGCCTCGTCGCGGCGGCCAAGCTGTGCCTGAATCCGCCCGATCGCCGCATAGGCCGGCGCCATCTTCGGAGCAATCTCGACGGTCGCCGAGTAATCCTCGAGTGCCCGCTCGTTCATCCCGAGACGAAGGAACACCTCGGCCCGATTGAACCGGGTGATCGGATTTTTCGGTTCAAGCTGGATGGCCTCGCTGAGGTCGGCGATCGCCTGATCGTAATGGCCGATCGCGAAATGGGCCCGACCGCGGTTGGTGAAGGCCCCGGCGTTCTTGTCGTCGAGCTCGAGGGCGCGGTCATAATCGGCGATCGCGCGTTCGTATTGCCCCAGCGCGGTCTGAACGGCGCCCCGGTTCTGATAGGCCTTTCCCTTCCTCGGGTCGAGCTGGATGGCCCTGTCGAGGTCGCGTAGAGCGCTGTCATACCGGCCAAGCCGGTAGAGGACGCCGCCCCGATCCTTGTATCCCCCTGCGAACTCGGGCATCAACCGGATCACCGCGTCATAATCCTTCAGCGCAAGCTCGTTTTGCCCGAGACGGGCGTGGGCGGCGCCCCGGTAGCTGTACGCCTTCGCGTAGTTCGGATCGATCGCGATGGCCTGGTCGAGGTCGGCGACGGCCTTCTCGTTCTCGCCCTGGAGGTAATGCGCGATTCCCCGGCTGGCGTATCCTCGTGAGTGCGTTGGATCCATCTGGATCGCGCGGTCGTAGTCGGCAAACGCTTCGGCGATCAGGTTCCGGTCGAGCAGGACATCGCCCCGGCCAACGTACGAATTCGCGTCGGCCGGGTAGATGGAGATGGCTGTGTTGTACGCCTCGATGGCGGCGGGTGCCTGGCCGAGCCGGTGATACGCCTGGCCGAGGCCCTGATAGGCGGCGGAGACCGAGGGATTGCGCCGGGCGAAGCCCTGATAGCTCCAGAGGCGGACCGCCTCCTGGAAATTCTCGAGCGCCTCGCGATCTCGACCCAGCATCAGAAGGGCGGTCCCGCGGTTGCCGTAGGCCTCGGGATACACGGGCGAGTAGAGACCGAAGCGATCGCCGAAGCCTCGCATGTAGGCGATGGTCTGGGCGTTGATCCGATCGAAGTCGCCCATCGCCTTCTCGGGCTGTTCGGTGCGGAGGTAGCAGATCCCCCGGCGATTGAGGATCGTGGTGTCGCGCGGGTGCCGCTCGAGCCACTTGTCATAGTGCGGGAGCGCCTCGGCAAATCGTCCCTCGTCGTAGAGGCGATCGCCAAGGTCCAGTTCCGCCGAACTCCCGCCCCTCGACCCGCCCGCGAGCATCGCGGCCATCGCCGCGGACAGGAGGAACGATCTCGCGATCCCTGGCGTCCTCATGATCGTCCCTCTCCCCGCGTCCTTCGGGATCTCGTCCCTCAGATAGGTCGTCAGGCGAGGGGGGGGTCGATGGGCCGGATGCGAGCCCGGGCGCGGGGGACTTATCAATCGTGAGAGCCATGTCCGGGAGTCATGAAAACCGGGGAAAGCCGGGCGGACGGGTCGTGTCGGGGGCAACGAATACAAGGGGAATCGTCTGGCCGTGATGGGCCCGATCGAAGGCGAGCATGTGCTGTCGGACGGCATGCCGCGTCGAGAAGTGGGGGAAATGCCGCACGGTCCGGTGGAATTTTAGAGTCTTCCGGACGTGCCGACCGTGACGCGTCACG
>DAIDJI010000769.1 GCA_027451455.1 Planctomycetales bacterium
AAGATCGTCGAGTTGCCGCCGCCTCCGGCGAGCGTGGCCGAGCCGATCCCGCCGTAGATGAGGTCGTTGCCCGATCCGCCGACGATCGTGTCGCCGCCACCGGCGGTGAGCGTGCTGGGAGCGATTCCGCCGTAGATCTGCTCGTTGCTCCCGCCTGTGATGACGTTACCCAGCGGCGAGCCGACGACCGTCCCAAAGTTTCCGCTGAGCGAGAGCGTGTACGAGACGACCGTGTTCGAGAAGATCGTCTGCGAGGTTCCGTTGTTCTGGGAGAGATTCAGCGTGATCGGAACGCCCGAGCCGGAGAAGTCGAGCGTGTTGGTTCCCGACCCCGCGACGATCGAGGGGTCGGGGCCTGGAGTGATCTGGAAGACGTTGTTGCCGGAGCCGCCGACCAGCGAGTCGTTGAGGCCGATGGACCCGAGCGTGTCGTTGCCCGTTCCGCCGATCAGCGTCTCGCCGCCGCCGATGCTCTGAAGCGCGATGTTGTTCGAGCTGCCGGCGCTGATGACGTCCTGCGAGCCGGTGACCAGCACCGTGGTCGGGGTCGGGCTGTTGATACTGAGGACGACCGGGGCCTGGATCGTTCCCTGGTTGCTCGCCGTGTAGGTCTGAACCGCGATGCGGGTGCTGGCCGATCCGTTCGCATTGGCGGCGGTCGCGGTGATCAAAAGCTCCTGGCCGGCCGGGATCGTTGGCGGGGCGAACTCGATCGTCGGCTGCGCGGAGGTGGCGATCGTCTGGATCACGGCTCCGGTCGTCGCGTCCACGAGCTGAACGGTCCACGTCACCGAGGTTCCGTTGGGCGTTGCGATCGACTCGTAGGCGAGGTCGCCGGGCGTCCTGGGCGCGATCGGGTGGATCTGGACCGCGACCGGGACCGGGATCACCTGCTCGTGGACGACGACCGGCGCCGAGGTCGAGGAGGTATTGGCGTCGGTCAGGGTGATCGTGTTGCCGAGACCGGTCGATACGGCGGCGTAGACGTGCGTGGCCGAGAAGGAGTCGTCGCCGGGCGTCGACGCGACCGGGACGAGCAGTCCCGTCCCGAGGTTGAGGACCGTCGGGGATGTCCCGTCGCCCCACTGGATCGTCAGGATCTGGGGATCGAGCGAGCCGGGGTCGTGGATCGTCCCGCTGATTGTGACCGGCGACCCGACCTCGACCGGGTTCGGCGAGAGCTGAACCGAGGGATCGACCGTCGGCGTCGCGTCGGTGACGGCGACGCCGGTCGTCGCCTGCTGAATCGGGGCGCCTGGGACGCCCGCGAGCGTCGCGGTGATGGTGTGCTCGGACGTGACCACTCCGGGAACGCCGGAGATATAAGTGTGCGGTATCGAGAACTGGGTCTGGCCGGGGGCGAGGTTGATGAAGGTCGGCAGGGAACTGTCGCCCCAGGTGATCGTGATCGCGTTGGCTCCGGAGCCCCCGTTGACGATCGAGCCAGTGACCGTGACGGGCTGGCCCTCGGCGACGGACGGCGAGCTGACGGTCAGGCCGCCCGGTCCAAAGGCCGGCGTCGACGGGTCGACCAGCACCAGGGTTTGCGTCGTCGCCGATTCGCCGGCGGCATCGGTGAGCGTGGCGACGATCGTGTACGGCGTCGGCGAGGCGGATGCGTAGGCGTGCGGGACCGAGAAGGCATACGAACCGGGGCCGAGCGTCAGGGGGGTGGTGGTGCCGTCGCCCCAGTTGATCGTTCCGGTGAGGGTGACGCCCTGGTCGAGCGTGGCGAAGTCGCCGGTGAGTATCACCGAGTTCGCCCCGTAGGCGGCGGGATACGTGATCGCCGACGAGACGGCCAGCGAGGCACCCGGCTGGAAAACATCAGCGATCCCTGCGCCCGAGATCCCTGGGCCGCCGACCAGGATGGCTCCGTTGACGTCGAGGAACCCGAGGGCGCTGCCGAAGCCGTTGCCGGTGATCGGCGTTGTCTCCTGCACGGCGTCGATCGGGGTGCCGGCGATCGGGTTGGTGGTCGAGGGGGCCGAGCCGTCGAAGAGGTACGCCGCGCCCGAGTCGCTGGCGCCCAGGCTCGCTCCGGGGGCGCCGATCAGAACACTGGAGCCATTGCTGGCGACCGAGGCGCCAAACTGGCCGCCCGCTCCGTCCGGCTGGACGTAGGTCAGAAGTTGCGTGCCCGATGTCGAGTACAGGTAGGCCGCCCCGGCGCCGAAGTTCGCGTCGGGCGAGCCGATCACGATGTTCGATCCGTCGGCCGCCACCGACGTACCGAAGCCCGTGCCAAAGTACGGGTTGAACATGAAACCCGTAACCAACCAGCTCGCGGCATCATAGACGTAGACAGCCCCCACGGGACTTCCGAGGGTCTCGCGAGGGGCTCCGATAATCAATTGTGCGTCATTGCTGTTCGGAGATGTTCCGAAAGCCAGCGACGAGCCGAAGCTGTCGCCGGAGGTCTGGCCCGGGTCGGTCAGCGTGTGAAGGAGCTGGCTGGTGCCCGATGGCGATGAGGGGACCGAGTAGACCACCACCTCGCCCGACCCTTGAAAACCGGGCGATCCGATCGCGATCTCGGATCCATTCGAGGCGACCGAGGCGCCAAAGGCGTCGCCGGTGGCGGCGGATGTTCCATTCGCGGAGGCGTCGGTGAAGGTCGCCAGCAGTTGGCCGTAGGTCGGACTGAGCGGATTTGCGTCGAAAAGGTACGCCGCACCCTGTCCATTGGCGAATCCGGGCGCCCCGACGAGCAGGTCGTTTCCGACGGCCGCCACCGAGGCGCCGAACTGGTCGGCGGCGCCGGCCTGCGGGTTCGGGTCGTGGATCGTCCGCAGGAGGCCGCCGTAGCCGGGCGAGGAGTTCGAGGGCGTGTCGGTTGGGATCGCGTCGTAGAGGTAGACGGCGCCGGTCCCGCCGTTGGCCGAGGGCGCGCCGACGATCGCCTGGCCGTCGACCGATGCCAGCGACGTCCCGAATTTGCTGCCGGGCTGAGCGATCGAGGCAAGTTCCCGGGGCGCTCCGAGTGCCCTGGGGACGAACGACGGTGGGACGTCGATGGCCTTCACCTGGGCGGTCGCGGTGCTCGTGTTGCCGAAGCCGTCGGCGACGGTCAGCGTGACGGTGAACGTCCCCGGCGCTCGGAAC
>DAIDJI010000770.1 GCA_027451455.1 Planctomycetales bacterium
TCGGGCTCGTTCATGAAAATCGCGATCGCCAACGATACCGTGATGGCCCGCGAGGCGCTCCGAAGAGCGGTGCTGTCGTCGCCCGACCACGAGGTGGTCTGGATGGCCGCCGACGGCGCCGAGGCCATCGCGATGGCGCGCGAGGAGCCTCCCGACGTGATCCTGATGGATCTCATCATGCCGAGGGTCGACGGCGTCGAGGCGACCCGCCGGATCATGGGGGAGTCGCCGTGCGCCATTCTCGTGGTAACGGCGAGCGTCAGCGGTAACCTGAGCCGTGTCTACCAGGCGATGGGCTACGGAGCCCTCGACGCGATCGATACCCCCCGCCTCGGCCCTCGCGGCGAGATCAGCGGCGCGGCGATGCTGCTGAACAAGATCCAGGTCATCGGGCGACTGCTCGGCCGCCCCGACCGGCCCGCTCGCGAGCGCGATCGAGCCCCGACGACGCCCCCACCGCCGGTCGCCGACGAGCTCGACCCGATGATCGTGATTGGCGCCTCGACCGGCGGCCCGCAGGCCCTCGCCGAGATACTGGCGCGATTGCCCGCCGACCTGGAAGCGGCGATCGTGGTTGTCCAGCACGTCGACGCCGCGTTCGCGCCTGGGCTCGGCCAGTGGCTCTCCGAGCAGGCGAAGCGGCCCGTCCTCATGATCGAGGAAGGACACCGACCGACCGCGGGCGAGGTCCTGCTCGCCGTCACCGACGATCACCTGATCCTCGACCATGACCGGCGACTCCGATATTCGCCCGAGCCGGCCTCGGCCTGTTACCGGCCGAGCGTCGATGTTTTCTTCCAGAGTGTCGCCCGCAACTGGCCCCGGGCGGGCGTGGCCACGCTGCTCACCGGGATGTTCCACGACGGAGCCCAGGGGATGCTCGCCCTCCGCCGCCGGGGCTGGCGGACGATCGCGCAGGACGAGTCGTCGAGCGTCGTCTGGGGGATGCCCCGCGCTGCGATCGAACTGGACGCCGCCGATGAGGTTCTTCACCTCGATCAGATCGCCGATGCCATCACCCGCTCCCTTCGCGCCCCTCGTCTCGCCGGAAATGGCCTCCGATCATCGTGTCCCAACTTCCTGGTCTGAAAACCGTATCCGGAAAACCAAGGAATAACCGCCCGTCGAGCGGAGTCACGCATGAGCAATGAACCCATCCTGACCGAGCACAAGGTGACGGTCCTCCTGATCGACGACCAGCCGCTGGTCGGCGAGACCGTCCGTCGGATGCTCGCCGGCGAGCCCGACATCTCGTTCCATTATTGCCGGAACGCCGCGGTGGCCCTCGAGGAGGCCCGGAAGGTCAAGCCGACGGTGATCCTTCAGGATCTGGTGATGCCCGACATCGATGGGCTAACCCTGGTTCAAACCTTCCGCGCCGATGCCGAGACCCGCGAGACGCCGATGATCGTCCTCTCCACGAAGGAGGAGCCGACCGTCAAGGCCGAGGCGTTTGCCCTGGGCGCTAACGACTACATCGTCAAGCTTCCCGATCGCCTCGAACTGCTCGCCCGCATCCGATACCACTCGCGCGGCTATATCAACCTGCTCCAGCGGAATGAGGCGTACGAGGCCCTCAAGGAAAGCGAGCGCCGGCTCGCCGGTGAGATCGACCAGGCGGCGAAATATGTCCGCTCACTCCTTCCCGAGAAGCTCAAAAAGGGAGACGTTCGGACCGACTGGCGGTTTGTTCCCTCGGCCGAGCTCGGTGGCGATTCGTTCGGCTATCACTGGCTCGACGACGACCACTTCGCCCTGTTCCTGCTGGATGTCAGCGGCCACGGCGTCGGCTCGGCGTTGCTCTCGGTCTCGGCGATGAACGCCCTGCGGTCGCAGGCTCTGCCGCAGGCCGACTTCCGCCGCCCCGACCAGGTCCTCGGCGCCCTCAACAACGCCTTTCAGATGGACCAGCAGAACGGCCTCTTCTTCACGATCTGGTACGGCGTCTATCACAAACCGACCCGCCGGATCGACTACGCCGGCGGCGGACACCCGCCCGGCCTGCTCCTCACCGGGCCGACCGCCGACTCGGCCGAGCTGACCCTCCTGGAGTCGCACGGACCGATGATCGGCGCCGTCCCCGACCTGGAATTCGGGGGCGGAACCGTCGAGCTGGGCCCGTTCGCCAAGCTCTATCTCTACAGCGACGGCGCCTACGAGATCCAGCGCCAGGACGGCACCATGTGGCCGTTCGACCAGTTCGTCGCCTTCATGCGCCCTGGCCCGCACGACGACGACTCCGGAGCCCTGATCGACCGCCTGATCGCCTACGACCGCGAGCTTCAAGGCCGCGACGAATTCGTCGACGACCTCTCGTTCGTCGAGCTTCGGTTCGGCCCCTGACGCGATCGGCCTGTCCCCGCCTCGTCGTCGACGGCTACAATGAGGAGACGGAAACCACCCGTCTGGAAGGCCCCGACGCGAGGCGGACCATGCTCCAACATCCCGACGATCCCCGACTCTCGGTGACGCGCCGCCACTTCTTCCGTGATTGCGGTGTCGGCGTGGGGAAGATCGCGCTGGCGAGCCTCCTCGCCGGCGAAACCGCGCGCGCCCGGGCCGGAGACGTCGCGGGCGGTTCTATCCCCGCCGCCGATCGCGACCCGATGGCCCCACGCCCGCCGCACTTCGCGCCGAAGGCGACGCGCGTGATCTTCCTCTTCATGGCCGGTGCCCCAAGCCAGCTCGACCTCTTCGATCCCAAGCCCGAGCTGACGAAATACGACGGCCGCCCCGTCCCGGCCGAGGTCGTCAAGGACCAGCGATATGCCTTCATCCGGCCCGATGCCAGCCTGATGTCGTCGCGGTTCCGGTTCGGCCGACACGGGCAATGCGGGGCCGAACTCTCGGAGATGCTGCCGCACCTGGCCAAGGTGGTCGACGACATTGCCATCGTCAAATCGATGCAGACCGACCAGTTCAACCACGCCCCCGCGCAGATTTTCCTGAACACCGGTTTCGCTCAACCGGGCCGGCCGAGCCTCGGCGCGTGGGTGCTGTACGGCCTCGGGGCGGAGACCGAGGAGCTCCCGGCGTTCGTCGTGATGTCCACGGGTAGCGGGATCAGCGGCGGGTCGGCCAACTGGTCGAGC
>DAIDJI010000771.1 GCA_027451455.1 Planctomycetales bacterium
GCCACGGCGAGCGGCTCGAGCGTCAGGCTGAGCAGGCTCGCGGCGTCGCCGATCGCCTGCAGCTTGGCGGTCTGGTCGGCGGGCACGAAGTCGGCCAGCGTGCGCGCGCTCGCCACTTCGGGCAGCTGCTCCGCCCGGGCGGCGAGCGCCTGCTGGAGGAGGTTGCCGCGGTTCTCGTTGCCATCGGAGAGGACCACGATCCGACGCGCCGTGTCCTCAGGAAAGGTTGCCAGCGCAAGCTTCACGGCGGCGCCCAGATCGGTATTTTCGCGGTCGATCCGGTTCTCGAGGTCCATCGTGTTCAGGTCGTCGGGCTGCGGCGGGACCTGCACGCTGGGCTCCCGGCCGAAGACGATCGCGCCGGTCAGGTCGTCTCGCCGGCGCTTCTTGGAGGCCTCGCGCACGTACCCGATGGCCGCCCGCTTGCTGTCGTTCGGGATGCTGTTCGAATCGTCGATCAGGAACATCGTCGTCAGCCGGTCGGTGACGCGGACCGTCTGCACCCGCGCCAGCGCCAGGACGATCATCGTGATGACCGCGGCGCGCAGACTGATCGCCAGCGCCCGGCGGACCGGCCCGAGACCGGCGAGGCTCCGGTAGCTGGTCCAGACCAGCGGCGGAAGGATCGCCGGGATCAGGAGCAACCACCAGGGATTGCCGACCGCGATCGACCACGGCCCTATCGACATCGCCCGGCCTCCCCCGCCTACAGATGAAAACGCTGAACCCGGTGGTTATTCGAATCGATCACCGAAACGGCCCCCTCACGGTCGACGGCCAGCGCATACGGATTATAGAGCTGCCCGTCGCCGCGCCCGGGGTGGCCCCAGGTGCCGAGCGGCTCGCCGTCGAGCGAGAACTTCTGAACGCGATGGTTGCCGTACTCGCAGACGTAGAGGCAATGGTCCGGGCCGATCGCCAGATCGTAAGGATAATTCATCTCGCCGGGGGCATCGCCTCGCCTCCCCCACGAGTTCAGCAGCTTCCCCTGCGTGTCGAAGACCTGGATGCGGTGGTTGCAACTGTCGGCGACGAACAGGCGGTCGTTCTCGTCGATCGCGAGGGCGCGCGGCCGGAGAAACTCGCCAGGCTCGTAACCGTGACCGCCCCACTGCCGGAGCCAGCCGCCCTCGGGCGAGAAGACCTGAATCCGGTCGTTCTCGCCGTACTCGGCGACGTAAAAATTCCCGGCACGGTCGATGACGACATCGGTCGGATAACCGAACCGGCCGGGGGTCGTCCCCTGCACGCCGTCGCCGATCTGGAACATGAGCTTGCCTTCACGCGAATAGACCAGCACACGATAAAAATGGGTATCGGCGACCAGAAGCCGGCCGTACCGGTCGATCGTGAGTCCGCTCGGTCCGTCGACGTTGAAGTCGGGCGTCCGCCAGCACTGGAGAAACCGGCCGTCCCGATCGAAGACCTGGATGCGATCGGTGAGATCCGCGAGGTACAGATGATCGTCGGAGTCGAACGCCGCGGTCCTCGGCTTCTGCAAATGTCCGGGCTTGATCCCGTGGAGGCCCCAGACCCGTTCCGGCGACGACCGCGAGGGAAGGTCGCACCCGGCCGCGAGGGCGAGGAGCATCCCCGCAGCCAGCCGACGGCCGATCCGATCCGCCCAAAACGTCACCCCCGCTGCGACTCTCACCGAAGTTGATCCCCCGGCCTCGATCGCGACCCTGGACGCCGCCCCGCGATCTCGTAGACTCTAATCGGACGCCGGCCTCGGACGCAAGTCATAGGCCGGCGATCGGGGCGGAATCTCCGGGACGATCGCGGGGAGGCGGGAGCGATGGCCGAGTGGGTCGCGGTCTGCCGGCTGGACGAGATCAAGGAGGGGCGTGGGGTCTCTCGCGAGGCGGCGGGGCTGCGCCTGGCGATCTTCCGGGAGGCCGGCGGGGGGGTGGTTGCGCTCTCGGGCCGGTGCCCGCACGCGAACGGGCCGCTCGGCCTCGGCTGGATCGAGGAGGGCGAGGTCGTCTGCCCGCTGCACCGGTGGCGGTTCCGACTCTCCGACGGCCGATGCACGACTGTCCGCGGGAACTCGGTCCACCGCTTCCGCGCCGAGGTCCGCGGCGAGGAGGTCTGGGTCCAGGTCTGAGCCGATCGTCGCTCCCGGAGAGCGGCGTCCTCGGTCGAGGTTTACGCCTCCGATTCGTCGTCGGCCCCTTCCTCGCGGCCTGGATCGACGCCGAACTCCTCGGCCAGAATGCCGGCGAGGTCGCGCGAACCGTGCAGGACGCGAACGATCTGGATACCATCCGCAACGGTCCGATAGAAAACGAGGTATCTTCGGAAGCGAGAGACGGGAAAGAAACGCAGTTCAGCAAGGGCCGGGTGGTCATGGGCGTAGCGAGTGCCCAGGCCCGGCATGCTCGCCAGGCGGGCGAACGTCGCCTCGCTCTGGGCGAAGAAGCGCTCGGCGACGCGAAGCCCGCTCTCGCGGGCGAGATAGCGGAAAATCTCGAGGAGGTCCTGACGAGCGGCGCGACCCCGGCGAATCGCCCGGCTCATGGACGGAGGGTCTCGCCGGAGAGTCCTTCCAGGGCTTCCCGCTTGATCGAATCCCAATCGTCTCGGTCCATCTCGACCATCGGGCCTTGCAATCCCTCCAGGAGCCTGGCCTCGAGCGCCTGTTTGGCCTGACGTCTCTGGGCCTCGCGGATCAGGGCGCGGAGATATTCGCTCGCCGAGGCATACCCCTCTCGCGCCATCTCCGCCTCGACGAACGCCTTCATCTCATCAGGCATCGAGATATTCATCGTCGTCATCGATGGGCCCTCCTCGGAAGCGCATTCTACCGGCAATGACAGGATTTGCCAGGTCCGAGGATCCGGCGAGTCGTCCGGGACCACAGGAACGTCGAGGACGCTGTCGATCACCGAGAGCGTTTCTCGTCGATGATGCGCGGATTGTCGGCCTTCATCTCGCCGACGGCTCGCCGGTGATCTCCGGTTCCTCAGCCCGCGCCCGCCCGCGCCGGGCGACCTCCTCGTAGAGCCTCGTATATTCTCGGGCGCTTCGGTCCCACGACCAGTCCTGTTTCATCCCGGTCCGCATCAGGTTGAGCCAGGTCGCGCGGTC
>DAIDJI010000772.1 GCA_027451455.1 Planctomycetales bacterium
CGCCGAAGTCGGGCGTGTTCGTCGGCGCTTTCGGCGCCGAACTTCGGCGCCGAAAGCCAGGAATGGTCCGCCGGATTGTCAAAGAGCAATGTCGAGCCTGATCCACCAAGACCCATTGTGATACAAAATCCGCAAAATGCAAATCGATCCCGTTTTTGAGGGAGAAAACTCAGCGAGAGCGGGATGTTGAGGAGGGGATGACCTGGCAGGTCGGGCAATAGTAGGTCGGGCGTCCGATCAGGCCGGCGATCCGGGTTTTGCGGATGGGACAGGCGCAGGAAGGGCAGGGTTGATGCTCGCGGCCGTAGACCGAATTCTGGGCCAGGAAACCCCCTTCGAGGCCGAGAACGGTCCGATATCCGGCGTCGAACGAGGAGCCCTCCAGTTCGATCGCCCTCGCCAGAACCTCCCCGATGGCGCGGTGAAGCCGGGCGATCTCGTCCGCGGAAAGCGAGGACGAGGGCCGCTCGGGGTGAAGGCCGGCTCGATGCAGGGTTTCGTCGGCATAGATATTCCCGATACCGGCCAGGACCTTCTGATCCATCAGTGTCGGCTTGATCCCGCGCGAGGTCCTGGCGAGGCGCCCGGCCAGGTCGTCGCGATCGATCCGAAGGGCGTCGGGTCCGTGTGATCGGCCGAAGGCCGTTTCGGCGTCGGCGGCATCCTGATACCAGGAGACCTTCCCCAGCCGCCTCGCATCGCAATACCAGATTGTCGCGTCGGGCTTCTCCAGGTGGAACGCCAGGCGAATGTGTTCGGGTCGATCGGGCTCAATCAGCCAGAATCCTCCTGTCATCCTCGGCTGAATGACGATCATTCCCCGGTCGCCCTCGAGCTCAAGGACCACCCACTTGCCTCGACGGCCGACGTCCGCGACCGTGCCACCGCGCATCCGGCGCACCAGCGAGGTCGTGGTGCATCCCTGCAAGAGGCTCGGGTCGCGGACTTCCAGCCGACGGAGCCTACGGCCAGGCAGGACCCCGCGCAGACCGCGGACCATCGTTTCGACCTCGGGAAGCTCCGGCATGCTCCATCCTCCTCAAGTTTGACGCGTTCATTCTATCAATCCGGGAGTTCTGGCTCCAATCGACCGGCAAATCCTTCCGCTTCCTTTCGAGATCCTTCATATTCGATGAAGGTTCTTGACAGTTGTTGGGCTGTGGCGGAGAATGTTGACGGGTCGTGGTCAGGATCTCAATCAAGGGTCGGCATGCTGCCAGAACCGCGACGGCGACGACTGATCGAGCTGATCAGCCGGCAGGGTTACGCGACCCTGGACGAGCTGGTTCGGGAACTCGGCGTCTCGGAAAGCACCATCCGGCGCGATCTCGAGGCGCTCGACATCACCGGGATGGTCAAGCGGACGCATGGTGGGGCGGTTTACGCGGGCGAGGTCCGGTCGATGCCGGCCTTCGAAGAGCGTACCGGGACCTCGGTTGCGGAGAAGCGAGCGATCGGCCAGGCCGCCGCTGGGCTCCTCGAAGATGGCGACACCGTGTTGCTCGACGGGGGAACGACGACGCTTGAGGTGGCCAGGGCCCTGGTCGGGCGCCGGTTGCAGGTGGTGACCAACAGCCTCCCGATTGCACAATTGCTCGCGAGCAGTCAGCAGACCGATTTGATCCTGATCGGCGGATACGTCTACCCGAGGACGGGCGTGGCGCTCGGGTCGCAGGCGATTGAGATGATGAAGTCGATCCGGGTTCGCACGGCGATCCTCGGCGCCGGTGGGATCATGCCGCACGGGATCTATAACTCCAACCTGCTGCTGGTCGAGACCGAGCGGCAAATGATGGCCTGCGGCCAGGACGTGATGATCGTGGCCGACCACACCAAGTTTGGCCGGCTGGCGCTGGCGAGGCTTTGTGGGCTCGACGAGGTCGGCTCGATCGTGATCGATTCGGGCGTGGCGGCGGAGCATCGGGCGATGCTGGAGGCGGCGGGGCTGACGGTCCACGTCGCGACGGATGAGTCGGGGAAGAACAACGGGACGGCGTCCACGGCGATCCGGGCCGAGGGCGTCTCGGGCGGGAATGACGGTCCAGGGGGCGCAGTATGAGCATCCTGACGGCGGCATCACCGACGCGCGAGCAGGTCGAGGGCCTGGTGCGTGCGATCCTCCGGCAGCAGGTGGGGCAGGGGGCTCCGTCGAACGGGCACGCCCCGGGCGGCCAGGAATACCGACCGAAGGTGGTCGTGAATATTTCGGCGCGTCACTGTCATTTGACACAGGAGGATGTGGACGTCCTCTTCGGCCGGGGGTATCAGCTCACGGAGATGAAGCGGCTGTACCAGGCGACCGACTTCGCCTCGAACGAGACAGTGGCAGTGGTTGGGCCGAGGCAGCGCATGATTCCGGGGGTCCGGATTCTTGGGCCCTGCCGCAAGTTCAGCCAGGTGGAGCTCTCGTTCACGGACGCGATCAGCCTGGGGATCGATCTTCCCGTTCGGCTTTCGGGCGACATCGAGGGGACACCGGGGTGCTTGCTGGTCGGTCCGAAGGGAACGCTCGAGCTAAAAAAGGGCGTGATCCGGGCTGAGCGGCACGTGCACATGGGTCCGAAGGACGCCGAGTATTACGGAGTCAAGCACCTCGATCGGATGAACATGCGGGTTGAGAGCACGTGTCCCTCGACGCTCGAAGGGCTCCTGGTGCGGACGCATCCCGACTGGAAGCTGGAAGTTCACATCGACACAGATGAGGCGAATTGTTGCGACTTACCCCACGCCAGCAAGGTCACGCTCGTGAAGGCGTGAGAAACGGGCGACGGGGGTAGACGGGACTGGGCGGAACGTTTCGGTAATTGGACCTAGGGAGGGCCTTCCATGGCCTCGGCATCACTCGAAGCGCTCGGCATGATTGAGACCAAGGGGTTCGTGGCGCTGGTGGAAGCCAGCGACGCGATGGTCAAGGCGGCGAACGTCGATCTTGTTGGGTGGGAGAAGATCGGCAGCGGGCTGGTGACGGCCTTCGTTGCGGGCGACGTGGCGGCGGTGAAGGCGGCGGTCGACGCCGGTGCCGCGGCGGCGAGCCGGATTGGCGAGGTGGTCAGCGTGCAGGTGATCCCCCGCCCGCACGAGG
>DAIDJI010000773.1 GCA_027451455.1 Planctomycetales bacterium
GCAGAGCGGTGGCGCACCCGGTCGCCGCGATGATGGCCTGGACTCCGGGGGCCATCACGACCATCGGCATCGACCGCGCGATCAGGTAGACGCCGGCGGTCACCATGGTCGCGGCGTGGATCAGGGCCGAGACGGGAGTTGGGCCTTCCATCGCGTCCGGGAGCCAGGTGTAGAGCGGGATCTGGGCACTCTTGGCGGTGGCTCCCCAGAAGAGGAGGAGCGAGATACCGGCGATCGCCGAGGTCGGGATCGCGCCGGACTCGGCGGCCGCGAAGATCGAGTCGTAGCTGAGGTCGTGTCCTGGGGCGATCGACCAGAGCCAGAAGATCGCGATCGCGAAGCCGAAGTCGCCGACCCGGTTGACCAGGAACGCCTTCATCGCGGCGGCCGCCGCCGAGGGCCGGGAATACCAGAAGCCGATCAGCAGGTAGCTACAGGCGCCGACGCCCTCCCAGAAGACGTACGTGAGCAGGTAGTTGTTCGAGAGGACCAGCCCGGTCATCGAGGCGACGAAGAGGCCGATCAGGGCGAAGAATCGGGGGTACGACGGGTCGCCGTGCATGTAGCCGGCGGCGAAGATGGCGACCAGACCCGAGACGAACGTGACCATCGAGAGCATCATCGTGGAGAGGCCGTCGACCCGGATCTGGAAGGGGACTTCCAGGTTGCCGGCCGAGAGCCACTCGAACACGGTGTACTTCGCCGAGTGGTCGGCCGAGGCCAGGGTCCCGAGCGAGACCAGGAAGGCCAGGCCGATCCCCGCCCAGACCGGGAGGTGGGCGAGGCCCCGGAGCCGGCGCGCCCCGATGGCCGTCACCAGCGCCCCGAGGAGCGGGAAGAACGGGATCAACCAGGCGTTCCGCACGAAGAAACCGGGTTCGTATGCTGATTCCATTGGGATGGCTCTGAAGCTCGGGTCTGGCTCGCTGTGATCGGGGACATCGCGACGGGGACGCCCCGGCTCAGCTCCGGCGCTCGATCCAGGGCTCGACCGGGTGGGCCGGCTCGACGCCGGCCGGGGTCAGGTGCGGGTACGACTCGGGACCGGGCGCCGCGTCGACGGGCTCGGCTTCCTCGGTGATCAACGAGGAGGGCGTCGCGGGGACGCCGGCCTCTCGGATTTCCTGCCAGAGCGTCACGTCGAGTGACGACCGGCGGTTGTAAAGGATCACGATCAGGGCGAGTGCGATGGAGGCCTCGCAGGCGGCGACGGTCAATATCATGATCGTGAGGATCTGGCCGGTCCAGTTGCCGTGATACCGGCCGAACCCGACCAGCGTGAGTGCCACGCCCTGGAGCATCATCTCGGCCGAGAGGAACATCACGATCAGGTTGCGCCGGCTGAGAAAGCCGAGGATTCCGAGCGCGAAGAGCGCGGCGCCGATCAGGAGGTAATCGCGCAGGACCTCGAGCGTGAAGATATCCGTGGGAGGCATGGCTTGTTTTCTCTTCGTTCGATCGGTCGGTCGGGGACGATGTTCGCTTCTCGATCAGGGCCGGATGGAGCCGATGGCTGTGCTCTGTGCGGGGTCACTGCTCGAAGGCCGGACGGGCATCCTGGGATTGGTGATCGCGGCGGCGCCCACCAGCGCCACGAACAGCAGGGCGCCGGCGATGGCGACCGAGGCCAGGTGGTCGGTGTACATGGAGGCGGCGATCCCGGCGACATTCGGCCGGTGGACCATGATGCTCGGCGCGTCGGGGTTGGCGGCGGCGTCTCCCTCGGCGGGCCGGACGTTGGCGATCTGCGACATGGGTGAGACGGCCCGACGGACGACGCCGACCATGGTGGAGTCGGGCGAGCCGATGTAGGCGTCGAGGTCTCGGGAGCGGAGCAACTGCTTTTCGGGCTCCATCCGGTTGCGTGCCAGGTGGTGAATGCCGGTCCCGATCGTCTCGCCGGTCCGGAGCGTTGCGATCGTGGCGAGGAGGCACCAGAGGATGATGAAGCTGGTGAGCGTGGCCCAGCCGGGGGAACGAGCGGCCCGGTCGTAATCGGCCTTTCCTTCCATCTGGGCGAGCATGATCACGAAGAGGAACGTGACGATCACGGCGCCGGCGTAGACGATGATGGTTCCGGCGGCGAGGAACGGGGCCTCGGCCAGCAGGAAGAGCCCGGCGGTTGAGAGGACCACCGAGGCGAACCAGAGGGCGCTGGCGACCGGGTCTCGGCTGGTGATCGTCAGCACGGCACCGATCAGAGAGGTCGCGCCGAAGATGTAGAGGAAGACGGCTGGCAGGAAGAGTCCGGGCGGGCGCCAGTAGGTCATGTAAATCAGGAGTCCGACCGCGACGGCGATCAGGCCGGCGCCATGGGCGGCTCTCGGCCGGATGGCCCCGTGCCGGTGCGGCAGGAGCAGGTACGTGCCGAGTCCTCCGAGGAGGACGGCGTACGTTCCCGTCATTCCGAGGACCGACCCGATAAACTGGAAGATCACGTCCATCTTCGTTTGTCCCTGGTCATCGGTCCCGGGTCGAGGGCCCGAATCAACGGGCCGACGCCGACGACCGCTCCCACGGGTTCACCCTCCGCACCTGGGGACCAATGACCGAAACATGACTCGACTAGTGACTCAAGGAAGGCAAAATTCGGGTCGGCGCCGAGGCCTCGGCGGGGACCTGGGTATACCTCATCGGTTCGGCGTCGCGGGTGACGTCGTAGACCGAGAGGAGCTTGGCCTTGTCGTAGATCATTTCCTCGCGCGAGAGGCCGGTGATGTCGTAGAGGCCGGTCAGTTCGATCGCCTCGACGGGGCAGGCTTCCTCGCACATCCCGCAGTAGATGCACCGGAGTTCGTCGATCACGAAGCTGGCCGGGTACTTCTCGCGGTCGGGCCACTCGGGCGGGGCGGTCGTGCCGACGATGTCGATGCAGTGCGCAGGGCAGGCGGTGGCGCAGAGCATGCAGGCGACGCACTTGACCCGCCCCTGCTCGTCCTTGTTGAGCCGGTGGACGCCCCGGTAGTTCGGGCTCGGGACGTGCTGCTCCTCGGGATACTGGACGGTCACCTGCTTGCTGGCGATGGCGACGCCCAGGATGTGCCGGCCGGTCACGGCGAGGCCCTGGATGATCGTCGGCA
>DAIDJI010000774.1 GCA_027451455.1 Planctomycetales bacterium
ACCAGGTCTACGACGCGGCGCTCCGGGCCGATCCCGATTGCTGGCGTGCCCCCTGGCTCGAAGGCCGTCTCTTCCTCTCGGGCTACAACGAGCGCGCCGCTTCCCGCGAACTCGCCCGCGCTCAGGAGATCAACCCCCTCTCGCCCGAGATCCTGGTCACGCTCGGCCAGAACGATTTGCAGGGCTACAAGCTCGCCGCGGGACGCAGCAAGGCCGAGCGCGCCCTGGAGGTCAACCCCCACTACGCGCCGGCCTATATCCTGCTGGCCGATCTGAACATCTCCGACGAGCGGTTCGTCGAGGCCCACGAGGCGGCGCGGAAGGCGGTCGCCGAGAACCCCCGCGACATCGAGGCGCTCGCCCGGCTCGCGGCGACCTCGCGATTGCTCGTCGACCCGATCGGTGCCACCGCCGCCGAACTGGCCGCGACGGCGATCAACCCGCGCCCGGCCGCCTTCTACGCGGCACTCGGCGAGCGGCTGGCCGACCGCCGCAAGTACCACTCGGCCGAGCGCGCCTTCCTCCTCGCCGCCGCCGCCGACCCGCTCCGAGCCGATGCCCCCATCGGCCTCGGGATGCTCTACATGCAGGTCGGACGCGAGGCCGAGGCCCGCACCCTCTTCGACGCCGCCTTCGCTGCTGACCCGTTCAACGTCCGCGCCGACAACATGATGAAGGTCCTCCGCCACATGTCGGCGTACACCCCGATCGACTCGAAGCATTACACCGTCGTCGTCGACCCGACGCAGGACGAACTGCTCGGCCGGTACATGTCGAAGTACCTCGAATCGATCTACGCGACGCTGACCTCACGATTCGGCTACGTCCCGCCCGAGCGAACCAAGATCGAGATCATGAAGGACCACCAGTGGTTCAGCGGCCGGACGATCGGTCTGCCGTTCGTCCCGACCGTCGGCGCCTGCACCGGACGCGTCGTCGCGCTCGCGAGCCCGAAGGCCACACGCCAGCCGTTCAACTGGGCTCGCGTCCTGACCCACGAGGTCACGCACGTCATCACATTGCAGCAGACCGAGTTCAACATTCCGCACTGGTACACCGAGGCCCTCGCCGTTGAGAGCGAGGGCTACCCGAGGCCCCAGGAGTGGAACAAGATGCTCCTGGAGCGCGTCCCGACTCGCAAGCTGCTCAACCTCGATAACATCAACCTCGGCTTCATCCGCCCGAAGGAGCCCGAGGACCGGTCGATGGCGTATTGCCAGGCGCAGCTTTATGCGCGTTACATGCTCAAGCGATTCGGCGAGGATTCGCTTATCAAGATGTTGATGGCCTACCGCCGCGGCCTGACAACCGACCGGGCCATCACCGCCTGCTTCGGCGTCGAGAAGGCCGACTTCGAAAAGGGATACCTGGCCTACCTCGACGAGGTCCTCCAGACGATTCGGACGCGGGTCGACGAGGAGAAGCCGCTGAAGTTTTCGGAGCTGGAGCGGCGTCTCAAGGCGAAGCCCGAGGATCCCGACCTCAACGCGCAGATGGCCTATGAGTTCTTCGCCCGCCGAAGCTACCAGGAAGCGCGTCCGTTTGCCGACAAGGCGCTCAAGCTCAAGCCGCACCAGCCGCTGGCGAGCTACGTCAAGGCCCGGCTGCTCCAGGTGATCGGCGACGACGCCGCGGCCCTGGCCGTCCTCGAGCCGGCGCTCGATCCCAAGCGGCCCAACGAACGAGTGATTGACCTGCTCGCCGAGCTGAAGCTGAAGGCCGGCGACCTCGGGGAGGCCGAGCGGCTCTACGAGATGGCCCGCAAGGACGACCCGTACCATTCGAAGTGGATCGCCGGTCTGGCCCGGGTCCACCTCCGCCAGAAGCAGACCTCAAAATTTCTCGACGATCTGGCGATGCTCGCGAACAACGACGCCGACGACATCAAGGTCCGCTCGGTGCTCGCCGAGAAGCACCTGGCTCTCGGCCATTTCGATCAGGCCGCGAAGTGGGCCAATGAATGCCTCTACATCGATGTCTACGGCCCGACGATCCACGTCGTGCTCGCCGATGCCCTCGTCGGCGGGAAGAAGTACGCCGAGGCGATCGAGGAATATCAGACCGCCATCGAGCTGAAGATCAAGAAGCCGAACGACGTTCGGGTGAAGCTGGCTCGGGCGCAGCTCGAAAAGGGTGACCGCGCCACCGCGAAGGAGACCGTCGAGGGCATCCTCCGGGAAGACCCCGAGCATCCCGAGGCCAAGGTGCTGCGAGACGAGATCGAGAAGGATGGGGCGAAATAACAGACCCGTCGTTTCGACCGGTTGTCCGCAGGGAGAACGAGGGCGATGAGTATCATCGTGGAAGCCATTTACGAGGACGGTTCGTTCCGGCCCAGGGTCCCGGTCGGGCTCGCGAATGGGGCACCGGTCCGCCTCGTGGTGGACGTCATTGAAGACGACCGCGATCCTCTCGAAGAAGTGATCGGCGTCGTCCGGGGCGGTCCGGATTTCGGCCTGGCCGAGCGCCATGATGAGGTCCTCTACAAGGATCCTGGTCCTTGCGAGGGCCCCCGGCCGTGATTTTCGTGGACACCTGGGCCTGGCTTGCGCTCGCCTCTCGGAGGGACCCGTATCACAACGACGCCGTCGAGCAACACGGCCAGTTCCACAGGGAGAAGAGACGCTACTTGACCACGGACTTCGTCCTGAATGAGGTGATCACAGCGTTGTTCTCCCGCACGCCTTTCGAGGAGGCTCGTCGATTTGTGGACGGCCTCATCGGGATATTCGACAGCGGTCGGTACGAGCTGCACTTCGTCTCTCCGAGGCAGTTCCGCGAGGCTTACCACCTCCGCCTGAAGTTCCAGGACAAACCCGATATCTCGTTTGTCGACCTGACCTCGATGGTGGTCATGCAGGATCGAGGGATCGAGGAGGTCTTCACCGGTGATGCCCACTTTCGGCAAGTCGGGATGGGCTTCCGGCTTTTTCCGTGAGCAACACCATCAGCGGAATCCTATGTGAGACGCCCGACCATGAAAACCCCCGTACTCCCGACGCTCGCTCTCCTTGCGACCCTCCTTGCACCAGCAAGCGTCCGCGCCGAGGACAAACCGCCGCCGAACGT
>DAIDJI010000775.1 GCA_027451455.1 Planctomycetales bacterium
GGGCACAACCGGAACGTCCAGAAGGGGATCGACTGGATGGCCCGCAATTTTCAGGTCGGCGAGAATTTCCCCTCCGGTCAGCTCTGGAAGTATTACTACCTCTACGGCCTCGAACGGGCCGGCCGGCTTGCTGGGATCCGGTACTTCGGCGGCCACGATTGGTACCGCCTTGGCGCCGAGGAACTGGTGCAGCAGCAGGACAAGCTTGGCGGATTCTGGCGAGGCGCCCTGATCGAACAGGACCCGATCATCTCGACCGCCTTCTCGGTGCTCTTCCTCGCCAAGGGACGAGCACCGGTGCTGATTAACAAGCTGTTTCACGAGCCGGTCAGCGACTGGAACAACGATCCTGACGATGTTCGAAACCTGGTCGACAAGGTCTCGGCCGACTGGAAGAGCCTGCTCACCTGGCAGGTCGTCGACCCGGACGCCGCGACCGTGGCGGATCTGCTCCAGGCTCCGATTGTCTTCTTCAATGGGCATCGTCCGCCTGTGCTGACCGACCTGGCGAAGAAGAACCTTCGTGAGTATGTTCAGCAAGGCGGATTTTTGTTCGTCGATGCCTGTTGCGGTGCTCCGGAGTTCGACCGGGGCTTTCGCGATCTGATTCGCGAGATCTTTCCGGGGGATGAGTATCACCTGAAGCCGCTTCCGCCGGAGCATCCGGTCTGGCGTGCCCGATGGCCGCTGGATCCGGAGAGCCATCCTCTCTGGGGGATCGAGCACGGCTGTCGGACGGTTGCGATTTACTCGCCGAGCGACCTTTCCTGTTACTGGAACCAGGTCGAGCATTATCCGAAGAACCCGGCCGTCGAGAACGCGATGAAGATTGGGCAAAACGTGGTCGACTATGCGACCGGCCGCCAGATGCCCGACGACAAGCTCAAGATCCGCGAGGTCCACAAGTTTACGGAAGAGCCTCCGAAGCGAGGGGCGCTCCGGGTCGCGAAGTTGATGCACGCGGGCGACTGGAACATTGCGCCGCAGGCTCTGCCGAACCTGATGGACGCCCTTCGCCAGAACCCGTTTCGGTTCGATGTTGTGCTGACCCAGAAGGACCTGCTTCCGACCGACCCGAACCTGGTGTATTACCCGCTGGTTTACATCCACGGGCGAGGGGCTCTCTCGTTCACGAAGGACCAGCTTGAGGCGCTCCGGAGTCATCTGGAGCCGGGCGGCGGCACTCTCTTCGCCGATGCGGCGTGCGGGAGTCCGGCGTTCGACGCGGCTTTTCGCAAGTTCGTCGGCGAGCTTCTCCCGAATCACAAACTGGAGCCGATCCCGCGGGGCGACGAGCTCTACACCGACAAGATCGGGCTCGATCTGAGCCGTTCGCATTACACCAAGGCGGCTGGCGGCGGCGAGGATTACCCGCAGCTCGAAGGAGTGAAGATCGAGGGCCACTGGGCCGTGATTTACTCCAAGCTTGACCTCGGCTGCGCGCTGGAGCGGCATTCGGGGATCGACTGCAAGGGATATACTTATGAGAGCGCCGTCCGGATCGCCGGGAATATTGTGATTTACTCGACTCTGCCGTGAGGAGAGTCAGCCCCGGAGGCGGTCGGGTCGATTTTCGAGGATGGACTCTCCGCTGATCGACCTGACGCGGTTGATGTAGGCGGCGGAGTCGAACTTCTTGCGGGTGCTCTCGTAGCTCATGAACCGGACGGTCCCGAAGATGGGCCGCTCGGGCCAGGGTCGGTCGTGCCGGCCGCCGATCGCCCAGGCGACTCCTGTGTATCCGTTTGGATCGCGGCCGTCGAGCTCGTATCGATCGTTCAGCTCGAGCGTGATGTTGAACGCCGATTTGGCGTCGGGGCTCCACTCCAGGATTTTTTTGGCCCAGTACATCCGCAGGTAGTTGTGCATCCGGCCGGTCTGGACCATTTCTCGTTGAGCGGCGTTCCAGAGCGGGTCGTGGGTTTCGGCCTCTTCGAGCTGGCGGGCGGAGTAGACGACCGGCCGAGGGTCGTCGGCGTGTTCGGCGAGGGTTCGTCGGGCCCAGTCGGGGCATCCGGCGAGTTGGTCGTATGCGGGCTCGCGCGCCACGTAATTGACCGCCAGCTCTCGGCGGACGATCAATTCTTCCAGGTAGGCGGCGATGTCCTCGGCTGGTGCGCCGCTGTCGGAGACGGCCAGGGCGATGGTCATTGGGCTGATCTGGCCGAAGTGGAGGTGGGCGGACAGCTCGCTTGTTCGATAGGGGGTCGGTTCGTTCCGCTCGGCCGCGTAGCCGGGAAGGCGTTGGTCAAGGAAGCGACGAAGCCGTTGCATGGCCTCGCGCGTTCCTCCGGGATAGCCAGCGACCTCGGGGACGCCGCCTACTTTCAGTTTTTCCAGCAGGCTGGCTGGTTCGACCGGCTCGCCGGGGATGGGGGGTGAATTCCAGGGGATGCGGGCGTCTGGGTTGGGGAGTGGCTTGAGGTATTCGGGCAGGAGGCGGTGAATTTTTGGTCGGATCGTTCGAGCGGCGTATTCGAGCGTGGGGAAGTGCGAGGTCGGAACGACAACGTCGGCATCGACCAGGTAGAACGGGACGCGTAGTCGGCTGGTCGCGCGATCCCGCCAATGCTGCCCGACGCGCAGGGGATTCTCGTCGCCGATCACCGCGGCGGCTCGGATTTCCTCGGCGAGTGCTGGGATGACCTCGTCGGGGCTCCCGATCCGGATGACAAAACGGACTCCGCGTCGATCGAGGTCGTGGGCGATGTCGGGCATTCCGTCGAGCAGGAACGCATAGTGGCGGCGGTTGGCGTTCGGATATCCGGCGGTCAGCCCGAAGGCGGCGACGACGGGAAGTTTCAGGGCGTTACCAAGGGCGATGGCCAGGTTGAGCGCCCCGTTGTCGACCCCGCGCTGGGCGCGCTGCATCCAGTAGAGGATACATCGGCCTTCTGGATCGGGATGGCCGGGACGAAGGGCGCGGAGCCTCGGATGTGGGGCCAGGAGTCGCTCGATTCGATCCACGAAGACACTCCGACCCGGATTTCGATGGGGGATGGATCGTCTCCGTCGAAGGATTTCGACGGATGAGACGCGCTACCTGCGAGAAGGTTTGCGGTTATCCT
>DAIDJI010000776.1 GCA_027451455.1 Planctomycetales bacterium
AGCAGGAGATCTCGCCGTGACCGATCCTACCACGTCAGGTGGCCGGCCTTCCGCCTCGCCGTCCTCCTCGGCCTCAACCCGCCGGACGTTTCTTGCGGGGACGACGGCTGGCGTCGTGACGGCCGGCCTCTCGGTCCCGCTGGTCCACGCCGCCGGCAGCAGTACCATCAAGGTGGGCCTGGTCGGCTGCGGCGGGCGCGGCTCGGGCGCGGCCGTCCAGACCCTCACCGCCGACTCGGGCACCCGGCTGGTCGCCGTCGCGGATGCGTTCCAGGACCGAATCGACGAGCAACTACCGGTGATCAAGGGTTCGGCCGTCGGCGAGAGGGTCGACGTTCCGAAGGATCGACAATACGCCGGGTTCGACGCGTACAAGCACGTGATCGATCAGGTGGATCTCGTCCTGCTGACGACCCCGCCGCACTTCCGCCCGATCCACCTGGAGTATGCGGTCTCAAAGGGGGTCCACGCGTTTGTCGAGAAGCCGATGGCCGTCGACGGACCGGGCCTCCGCAAGTTTCTTGAGGCCGTGAAGCAGTCGAAGGCCAAGGGGCTCTCGCTGGTTAACGGTTTCTGCTGGCGCTACTTCCCGCCCCGGCGGGAGCTGATGAAACGGGTCCTCGAAGGTCAGATCGGCGACGTCGTCGCGATCGAGACGACCTACAATTCGCAAGGAGTCTGGGACCCCCGCAAGAAGCGCGAGGAATGCTCGTCGGACATGGAGTACCAGATGCGCAACTGGTACTACTACTGCTGGCTCTCCGGCGATCATATCGTCGAGCAGGCCGTCCACGGGATCGATACGATGGGCTGGATCACCGGCGACATCCGGCCGATCCGATGCTCGGCCGTTGGCGGCCGGCAGTCCCGGACCGACGCGAAGTACGGCAACATCTGGGACCACTTCTCCGTCGTCTACGAGTATCCGAACAACGTCCGGGGCTACCACCACTGCCGCCACTGGGTCCACACCGACGTGCAGGTGGCCGACTTCCTCCTTGGCTCGAAAGGGATGGCCGACGTCTTCAAGCCCGCGATCACCGGCGAGAACAAGTGGCGGTATCGTGGGCAGCGGCCCGACATGTACCAGGTCGAGCACGACGAGATGTACGCCGCAATCCGCGCCGGGAAGCCGATCAATAACGGGGAGCAAGCGGCGAACAGCACACTACTGGCGCTGATGGGACGGACCGCCGCCTACACCGGCCGGGCCGTGACGCCGGACATGATCCTCAACTCGAAGGAAGACCTGAGCCCGCCGAAGTACGAGTTCGGACCACTGATGGCTCCAGCCATCCCGGTGCCGGGATACACCAAGTTTGCCTGACCACGGCGGGCGGCCCATACCGTCTCCGAGCATCGTGGCGGCGTGGCCGAGTTCGTCGGCCACGCCGCGATACCGGTTCATCTTGAAAGGCCGAGCGAGAATCCATGGATTCCAGCGAATTTGACTACTCCGACTACGGGAAGATCGCACCGAAGGGCGACGAACCGCCGACCGAGCGCGGGTGCTTCTTCTATGGCTGTGTGATCGCGGCGGTGCTGTCGGTCCTACTGCTGATTGCGATCGGAGTGGTCACGTTTCTGCTTTATCGATGGGTGGGGACGGTCGTCGACCAGTACACGTCGATCGCGCCGCACGTCCTGCCGACGTCGGACCTCTCGGCCGACCGCCGCGTTGCCTTGCGGAAACGATTCGATGAATTCCGGGCGGCGGTCAAGGAGAATCGGCCAGCCTCCCCGCTGATCCTGGATGCCGATGAAATCAATGCGCTTATCGAGGAAAACCCCGATTGGAAGGGACGGATCTACATCGCCCTCGACGGCGACCGTGTCAAGGGGCAGGTGAGCCTGCCCCTCAGCGAGATCCCGGCCTTCGGCCTGACCCAGGGGAGATACCTCAACGGTAGTGCGGATTTCCACTTCGCCCTGGAGGACGGCCGGCCCTCACTCACGATTCGGTCGCTTGAAGTCAATGGCAAGAGCCCGCCCCAGGCGTTCCTGAAGGGGATACTCAATCGCAACTTCCTCAACGATGCCCAGTACGATGAGGAGACCGAGCGAGGCTTTCGTCGCCTTGAACGCATTGAGGTCCGGGACGGCAAGCTCATCATCAGGCCCCGGGAGCAACCGAAGGAACCGGCCGGCGCGGCGACGCTTCCCGACGATGTGATGGCCCCGGCCGAGTCCCGGCCGGCCGTCCCCATCGAATCGGGCGGCCCGTTTTGATTCAACCCTGACCCGAGAAAGGACCGCGCCTCCCCGCGGCCGAAACCGATCTGGTGCTTCGATGAAAGGATTCTTCTTCATGACGACCCGACGTCCTGTTCTGCCATGGCTGGCCGCGATCGTACTCGCGACGACTGCCGCGGATCACGCCCTGGCCACCCCCGAGAAGGTAACCTCTGTCGAGGGAATCACCGAGTATCGACTCGACAATGGTCTTCGCGTCCTGCTCTTCCCAGACCCGACCCGGCCGAAGCTGACGGTCAACATGACCGTCCTGGTTGGCTCCCGGCACGAGGGGTACGGTGAGACCGGCATGGCCCACCTCCTCGAGCACATGCTCTTCAAGGGGACGCCCACCCATCCTGACATCCCGGGGGCGATGAAGCAGCGGGGCGCACAGTTCAACGGCTCCACCTGGCTCGACCGCACCAACTATTATGAGACCCTCCCTTCCAGCGACGAGAATCTGGAGTTTGCGATTCGGCTCGAGGCCGACCGGATGATCCACAGCCCGATCAAGGCCGAGGACCTCGCGACGGAATTCTCAGTCGTTCGCAACGAGTTCGAGTCTGGTGAGAATTCACCGGAGGGAATCCTTGACCAGCGAATGAAGGCGGTCGCCTTCGAGTGGCACAATTACGGAAAGTCGACCATCGGCAATCGCACCGACATCGAGCGCGTTCCCGTCGACAATCTTCGTGCGTTCTACCAGACCTACTATCAGCCGGATAACGCCGTTGTTGTCATTGCCGGACGGTTCGATGAGAAAAAAGCGCTCGGGCTGATCGAGAAATACTTCGGTGCCATTCCCAGGCCCGGCCGGAAACTTCGAT
>DAIDJI010000777.1 GCA_027451455.1 Planctomycetales bacterium
CGATGTCGAAATCGCCGACGGCGTGGACCAGCATCGCGAGCAGGGCAAACCCGTAGACGCCCATGCTCACCAGGAACGCCGCCATGTTGTCGTGGTTCAGCAAGCTGATGATGCAGTAGAACGTCCAGAAGGGCGTCAGCACGGCAACCAGTGCGATCGCGTTCGAGGGATTTCGGGCCCCCATCGAGCCGAAGAGCGCGACGCTCCCTGCGCCGATGAAGATCATGAAGCTCAGCAACTGCCGCCCGAACTCGCGATCCGAGAGCGCGATCAGGAACGAGCAAAGCAGGATGCCGACCATCAAAAAGAAGATCGTGCCAAGGCTGTTGGCGACCGCGGTTCGACTGCTCACATAAGTGATTGCCGAATGCAAACCGAGCATCGCCGAGAAGTGGCAGAGGAGCAGGAAGTCGAGGACGAAGAAAACCAGGCTCTCGACGCTCAAATACCCGAGGAAAACCATCGCGAGCGCCGTGAGGATCGGCAGCGCGATCATCTCTTTACTGTTGTAAAGGATGCCATACAATTTTCCGTAGATGAACTCTTTCGGGCTCAGCTCGGTGACCAGGAGCAGGTCGAGGGCTCCGGTATCTCGCTCGCTCGTGAGAGCGGTGACGCCCTGGGCGTTGACGAGGATCAGGCTGAGGATCGTCAGGCCGACGGGGATCAGGGCCAGCCCGGTGGCGAGCGGGTTCTCGCGTCCCTGGCCGAAGTAGTAGAAGAGGAGCATGCCAAGCGCGAAGAGCAGGACGTAGCACCCCTTCACGATCAGGGGACGGGTGCCGTAGGCGCGGGTCATCAGCTCTCGCCAGAGGATGGGATTGGCCCAGGCCTCTCGGTAGGGTCTCGGTCCGGCGGCGATCCGGCGGTGAGTCCGCCGAGGGACGTGCAGGCCGGTCGTCGGCCCCGGCTCTCGCTCGCCGCTCCTGGGCGGTTCGGGTTCGAGACGCGACGATCTCGAGGCCGACGCAAACGAGGGGAAGCCGGGCGACTCAAGGCCGATCGAGCCAACCCCCGCGGCGACGGCCACCGCCTCGGCCTCCTTGATCTCAATCAGTTCCTCGACGACCTCGACCTCATCGGCCTCGCGAAGTTCGCGGGGTTCGTTATGGCCTGGGTTCCACTTGCGGAGCTTGTACGTTCCGAAGGCGACCAGGACCGCGGCGAAGGTCAGCCGGCAGGCGATGTAGACGACGCTCGTGGTTCGGACCATCAGCCCGATCTGCTCGGGCCTCGGGTAGAGCACGGCGAACATCGCCCGGTAAGGATTGAGGACCTCGATGAGCGGAACGCCCAGTAGCTCGACGTTGGGGAACGCGATCGCGAGCACCTCGACCCCCGCCACCGAGAAGGTGACCATCAGGATCGTCAGCGAGATCGACTGGAACGTTCGGTCGCGCCAAAGCGCGATCAGAAGGCCGAGCGCTCCGCCGGCGACGCCCGAGGCGGCGGTCACGAGGAAGAGGTTCGTCACCTGGGCGAACGAGATCCCGCCGAAGAGCGTGCAGATCATCATCAGGCCGACGCTCGCCGCCAGGATCGTCAGGACGTTCAGCAGCCCGGCGACCAGTTTACCGAGGACGATTTCCAGGTCGCTCAGGTCGGTCATCAGCAGGAGGGTGAAGGTCCGCCGGTCTTTCTCGTAGGAGACCGTCGCCGCGGTGGCCAGCGGGGCGAAGAAGAGCATCAGCGTCAACTGGAGCATCGCGAACATCCAGTAAAGGATGCCGCCAAACCGCGCCAGGACGCCCAGCTCCCGGATCGTCTGCCAGCCGATGATCGACTGCCAGGCGGTCCACATCAGGATGAAGAGGAAGCACGAAAATGAGGCGCGCCCGAGGTAGTAGCGCCACGGCCGGGGGGTGGTGAGAACCTCCCGAGCGATGATGGGTCCCGCGAACAAGGACGATCCTCCAACGAGGTCGATCGGAAGGAAGCTACCAGGATCGGTTCGGAAGGTCGGAGGGCACAACTCCCATTCTGCTACGTCCCCCGTCACCGGTTGGTTCGGTCGGGAACGGGCCTTGCCCGGAGAAGCCTCGACGTATCGAGTCTAACAGAAGACTAGTCACCTCACCAAGCCGATCGGGCGTCGTAGCCCGGTACAGCGGAGGGGGTGGGATTCGAACCCACGGGACGTCGGAGACGCCCAGCGGTTTTCAAGACCGCCCCAATCGACCACTCTGGCACCCCTCCCGCTTGGGCCGACCTCGGCCCGGTCACTGCTGGCCGACGTCGTCAATAATATCATCGGCCACGTAGATCGGAACATCCACCGTCACCGCCAGGGCAATCGCGTCACTCGGCCGAGAGTCGACCTCGATCAGCTCGCCCCCCGAGCGGATCCGAAGCTTCGCAAAGTAGGTATGCTCGCGTAGTTCGTTGATGTAGATATCTTGAAGGTCGCCGCCGAGAAGGTCGATCGTGTTCGCCAGGAGGTCATGAGTCAGCGGGCGCTGGGTGGTCACGTTCTTGACCCTGCGCTCGATGCTCGATGCCTCGAAGAAGCCGATCACAATCGGGAACATCCGATCACCATCGACTTCCTTAAGGAAGATGATGTGCGAATCGCTCGTCTCGTTAATGATGATCCGCGTGAGCTCCATCTGGACCGCCACGGCAATCGCACCTCACCTCGTTCGGGCCCCGCTCCGGCAATCGACGTCGGGATCGATCATACTGGCGGGCGGAGGGGGCCGTCCAGTAGGGTCGCTGGTGGTGCGCCTATCGGAGGAGCGCCGAGACGGACTCGTGCTGGGACTCCAGTTCGGCGAGCTTCGCGCGGGCCTGATCGACGACCTCGGCCGGCGCCCGGGCGACGAACGATTCGTTCGCGAGCTTGGCGCGGTGGCCGGCGATCTGTTTTTCCAGGTCGGCAAGGGCCTTTCGGTGCCTTGCCTGCTCGGCCTCTCGATCGATCAAACCGGCCAGAGGCAGGATGATCTCGGCATCGGGAAGGACGGCGACGGCGGACTCGGCCGGTCGATCGACCAGCGACTCGACGATCGTCACCGAGGCTGCCGGCGAGAGTCCGCGCAGGTAGCGCTCGCCCTGG
>DAIDJI010000778.1 GCA_027451455.1 Planctomycetales bacterium
AGCGAGCCGTGGGTCCGGAGAGTCGGCGGCAGATCCTCGTATTCGGTCGGGAGGTCGCCGAAGACCGTCTCCCTGTCGCCGAGGACGATCAGCTCGCCGATCCGATCGGGCATCAGGTGGAAGCGGGCGGCGGCTTCCTGGCGAGTCAAAACCTCCTCGACGCCCTTCAGGCCGCGGAGGATCGCCGTGGCCCGGGGCGCGTCGTCGGGCGATTGGAGATAGACCCAGGCCGCTCCGCCGAGGTTCCGGTGGTGCTTCACGTACCTGTCTCGCTCGGCCGAGAAGGCGAAGCGAAGCTCCAGGCCGCGGCTCTTGCAGGCACGTGTCAGGTCCCAGCATCGCGACTTGGCGTTGAGTCCGTGGTCGGCCGTGATGAGAAACGCGGCGTCGGGCGCCGCGGAGACCGCCCGGCCGATCAGGGCGTCGAGCTTCGCCAGGTGCTCGCGCGACTCGGGCGCCGAGGGCGGCCAGGTGTGCATCGGATAATCGGTCGTGTGGACGTAGATCAGCCGGATCTCAGGACGATTCTTCAAAAGGTCGATCGCGGCTTCCCAGAGCCAGGCGTTGATTTCCCGGCTGTAAATCGGCGGGGCCTGGCCGTATCGTCCGACCGCCTCGGGCGTGGGCGACTCAGCCGCCAGTGCGACCTCGGTTCCGGGCGAGAGCAGGCCCAGCGTCTTCTTCTTGGCCGTGAGGAGGGCCGTCTTGATGCCACGATCGGCGGCGCGGCGGAAGAGCGTCGGCGCGCGGAGGTAGGCCGAGTCTTCCATGTATTCGAGCGCGTTTCGGGCCTCGTCGTAGTACGAGTTGCCGGTGATCCCGTGGACCTCGGGCCAGGCGCCGCAGGCGATCGAGGCGTTGTTGACGTTGGTGACCGAGGGCATCACGCCGAGGACCGTCTTCGAGAAGCCGCGGGCCATCAGCCCGCGCAGGACCGGCATTTCGCTGGCCTCGATGTAGTCGGGGCCGAGGCCGTCGATCATCGCGATCACGACCCGCTGATCGCCCCGGATCAGCGGCGGCTGGGCTGCTTCCCTGTCCTGGGCGCGCGAGGCGGGGGCCGGTGCGGTCAGGAGGGCGAGCCCCGTCGTGATGGTGGCGAAAAGTCGTCTCATCGGGCCTCTGGATCTCGGTGGAGGGTGATCGATCGGCCGGCGTGCCGGGACGAATCGCCGGCTCGCTTATTCCCTCGGCTCGACGAGGACCTCGGTCTTCACCGAGTTGGCGATGAAGCAGGCCAGATGCGCCCGCTCGTGGAGCCGCCGCCGTTCGTCGGGGCCTGGCGGATTCTCGCCGCTGAAGACGACCCGGGGGCGGAGGGTCACCTTCGTGACGGCGAGCCGGCCCTCCTCGTTCTTGTCGAGGATACCGACGGCCTCGTCCTCGTATCGGTCCACAAGGATCCGCTTCTTCGAGGCGAGGGCCAGGAAGGTCAGCATGTGGCAGCTCGCGAGGCTGGCGACGAACGCCTCCTCAGGATCCACGCACGAGATCCCGCCGCAGTATTCGGGCGCCGACGAGGCCCGGACGGTGATCCCGGCGTCGAAGGTCCAGTCGTGGTCGCGGTTGAAGGTCTCGTAGGCGAAGTCGGGCGTCTCGCGATGCCAGGCAATCGCGGCCTTGTGCTCCGACATGGGGCGGTTTCCTCTGCTGGTTTCCGGGGTCGCGGCATCGGGTCGTCGACGCCATGATGGTAACGCCCGCCCGGCCGATGGTAAACGGGCGACGGGCTGGCGGCTCTGGGCCGGCCTCGCCTACAATCCCCGCGAGGGCCGGACATCGCCGAGGCCCCGGCGAATCGGAGGACCTCGCATCGGCAAGCCCCGGCGCGAGGCGATCGGAGGTCGGATGCGTCGGATGACGGGACTCGTTCGCCGATGGCTCCTGCTCTGGGCACTGATGTTCTGGCAGGGCGGGTTCACCTTCTACGGCGGGGTCGTCGTGCCGATCGGGGCCGACGTGCTCGGCTCCGACCGGGACCAGGGCTTCATCACCCGACGGGTGACGAACTACCTCAACCTGGCGGGCGCCGTCGCGCTGACGGTCTGGGGATGGGACCTCTCGGCGATCCGAGGGGCGTCGGCAGGCGGGCGTCGGCTCCGATGGGCGATCTGGGCGGGGCTCGTACTGACGCTCGCCCTGCTCGTCTGGCTCCATCCGAAGCTCGACGAACTGCTCGTCCCCGACGACTCAGAGATCCTCGACCGTCGCCGCTTCCGCGCGCTCCACGAACGCTACTTGATCGTCATCACGGTCCAGTGGGTCGGATGCCTTTTGCTGACCGCCTTGACCCTCCTCGGCTGGCGGCACGACGACGCCCAGGAAGCCGCCGTCGGACGATGAGCGGTGCCCTCGCCTCGGTCTTCCCTTCGCCGGCCCGAGACCGCTATCGTGGCGGGATCATTGGGAACTTACCTCGATCGGAGGAGTGGGAGCCGGCCGGTGAAAACTGCCAAGACGAACGCTCTTCGGTTGCTGGACCGACTCGGCATCTCCTACGAACTCCGGGAGTACGAGGTCGATCCCAACGACCTCGCCGCCGAGACCGTCGCACGCAAGGTGGGCCTGCCGCCCGAGCAGGTGTTCAAGACGCTGGTCGGGCGCGGCGATCGCACCGGCGTGCTGCTCGCCGTGGTGCCGGGGAACGCGGAGCTCGACCTCAAGGCGCTCGCGAAGCTCTCGGGCGACCGGAAGTGCGACACGGTGCCGCTGAAGGAGGTGCAGCCCCTCACCGGGTACGTGCGCGGCGGCGTGACGGCCCTCGCGTGCAAGAAGGAGTACCCGACGTTCGTCGACGAGACGATCGAGCTGTTCGACGTCGTGAGCGTGTCGGCCGGCGCGCGAGGGACGCAGATCGTGCTGGCCCCGGGCGATTACTTGAGAGCCACGAGGGGCCTGACGGGGGCCGTCGCGAAGGCGAAGGGCGCCTGACGGACGGTCGCGCGAGCCCTCGCCGTCGCTGCTGGAGCGCCCAGCGGAGCTGCTGCCTCCTCGACTCACCTTGCCACGACCTGGGCTCGCTCCGTCGAGCCCTTGGCTGACTTGGCC
>DAIDJI010000779.1 GCA_027451455.1 Planctomycetales bacterium
ATGCCCTAAATAATGGAATCTGCACTGAGCTGGTACACCCTTCGCCAGTTATGCCGTCCCAATGGGACTGCCGCCTGGCCTGACCGCCCAGCCGGTGACCATCCCGGCTTCCATGACCGACGGCTGCCTGATCATCCAGGCCGCGGCCGGCGCGAGGCCGGCGGCAGCGCCGGTGAGGGTCGTTGCGAGGGCGAAGGTCAAGGGCCTCAACGGCCAGACGCGCACGATCGAGCACCGGGTTCAGCCACTCCAGGAACTGTACATGGGCGGCGGCGGCCGGAACGTCTGGCCCGTCGAAACGCAGATCGCACAGGTCGTTTCGCGCGACGACATCGCGACCGTGCGCGTCTCGCCCGCCTCCATCTCGCTCAAGCCCGGCGAACAGGTCACCCTGAACGTCGAGGTCGTCCGCCGACCGAATTGCCAGGATCGCGTTACGCTCGACGTCAAGCTCCGGCACCTCGGTTCCGTCTACGGCAATACGCTGCCGCCCGGTCTGACACTGGTCGAGGCCGGGAGCAAGACCTCGCTCGCGCCCGGGGAGTCGAGCGGGCGCATCATCCTGAAGGCCGCGCCTGATGCGAAGCCCGTCGAGGGCGTCTCGATCGCGGTCGTGGCGTTTGTCTCGATCGACTTCGTGGTCAAACGGCCCTACGCGAGCGCCCCCATCCCGACGACGATCGTCGCGCCCGCGATCGCGAATCGTTGATAGAGATACAAATGTTCTTGCATCACGTTCTGCCGGAGAACCTGGCATGTTCCGTATCGAAGGTCATCCCCGGCGAGCCTGCGACGGGATCTCTCGGCGGACATTGCTGGAGGCGGCCGGCTCGGGGCTGTTGGGGCTGAGCCTTCCCAGCCTGCTGGCCGACGAGGCGAGGGCAAAGCCGGCGGCCCCTCGGGCCCGATCGGTGATTTTCCTGTTCCTGTTCGGCGGGCCGAGTCAGCTCGAGACCTTCGACCTCAAGCCCGATGCCCCCGAGAAGATCCGGGGCCCGTTCCGCCCGATCGCCTCGCGCACGCCCGGGCTTTTGATCGGCGAGCACCTGCCACGACTTGCCGAAATTTCCGACCGGTTCTGCGTCGTCCGGACCATGACGCACCCGTACAACGACCACAGCGGCGCCGCTCATTACATCCAGACCGGAAAAATCTGGCATGTGCCGATTGGAGGCGGGTTCAATCCGACGCCGAGGGACTGGCCCTCGATGGGGTCGGTGGTCGAGTATCTTGCCCGTCGCGAGCCGGGCGGGATGGATCGGCCGACACCGGCCTATGTCGTCGTCCCCAATTCGCTGGGTCGGCTTCAGGAGGCGGGCCAGTACCTCCGTCCTGGCGAGCATGCCGGCTGGCTCGGCCGCCGATACGAGCCACTGACCACCGTTGTCGACAGGAAGGACCGCGCCGACAACCCGTACTGGCGCCCCTGCGAGGACGCCGAGCTCACGTTCGCCATTGAGGGACTCGACCCCGCGCAGGGCATCCGGCTGGACCGGACGAATCGTCGCCTCTCGCTGCTGGAACAGTTCGACGATCGGCGTCGGGCGCTCGATCGGGCCATCCCACTGCGCGACTTTGACCAGTTTCGACGGCGAGCCCTGGCGATGGTGACTTCCGAGGCGACCCGTCGGGCCCTGGACATCCGCCAGGAGCCGGATCGAATCCGAGATCGGTACGGGCGGCACCTGTTCGGCCAGTCCACGCTCGTCGCCCGTCGGCTGGTCGAGGCCGGGACCCGGTTTGTCACGGTCCATTACGACGCGTGCGACGGCTACGGTTGGGATTCGCACGTTCACAGCGATGATGTGAAAAACCACCTCCTGCCCACATTCGACCAGGCCCTCTCCGCGCTCCTCGGCGACCTGGCCGCGCGGGGATTGCTCGATGAGACGTTGGTGGTGGCAATGGGCGAGATGGGACGGACGCCCCAGCCGACCCCGCGATGGGGCCGAGGTCACTGGAGCCAGCTCTTTCCCGCCGTGCTCGCCGGCGCGGGCATCCGCGGCGGAACCGTCTTCGGCCAGTCCGACAAGGATGCCTCCCACGTGGTCGACCACCCGGTCACCCCCGAGTCGCTCGCCGCGACGATCCATCACGCCCTCGGAATCGACCACGAGATGCGCCTGGTCGATCCGCTCGGACGTCCCGTTCCCCTCGTCGACGGCGGCCGGCCACTCGTCGAACTTTTCGGCTGAGCGACGATCTGCGGAGATGCTCCTCGCCTCGAAGCCGGGTACCCTCAGCCTTGACAGCGACCATCCCTCTCGAACAGTTTACCCAGATGTGGAAGGCGATCGAGAGCGAGGAGAGTGATGAGACGCCAGACGATCCTCCGCAGCCTGCTGATCGCGACGTTTCTCGTCGTTCCCGGTGCCTTCGCGCGGGCCGCCGACGACGCCGAGGCGTTCGAGACGTGGATTCGTCCGCTGCTCGTCGAGAACTGCCGGAAATGCCACGGCGCTGAGAAGCAGAAGGGCGGGCTACGGCTCGACTCGCGAAAGTCGCTGATCGAAGGGGGCGAGAACGGACCGGCCATCGAGCCCGGACGGCCGGAACGAAGCCTCCTGATCCAGGCCGTCCGGCGCCGGGGCGACCTCAAGATGCCGCCGAACCGGAAGCTTCGCGACGACCAGATCGCCGCCCTGGAACGCTGGATCGCCTCGGGTGCCCACTGGCCGGCCGGGGACCAAGTGGCCGATCGCCCCGACGAAGCCCGGCGCCGGCACTGGGCCTTTCAGCCCGTCCGCGATCCCGCCCCGCCGAGTGTCCGACGTGAGGTTTGGTGCCGGAACCCCATCGACGCCTTTATCCTGGCGCGGCTCGAAGCAGCCGGACTAGAGCCGTCGCCGCCAGCCGATCGTCGGACGCTGCTCCGTCGCCTCACCTACGACCTGACCGGCCTACCCCCCACCCCCGACGACGTGGCCGCCTTTGTCGACGATCCCGATCCGGATGCCTACGTCAAGCGGGTCGATCGCCTGCTCGCCTCGCCGCACTTCGGCGAGCATTGGGGACGCCACTGGCTCGACGTGGCCCGATACTCCGACA
>DAIDJI010000780.1 GCA_027451455.1 Planctomycetales bacterium
TGTCGATACGGCGTTCAACGGTGGAGTGGTCATCGGCCTGTCGAGCAACCCGACCGGAGGGGTCCTCGGCGGGGCAACGAGCGCCCAGCTTGCCAACGGCGTCGCCAGCTTCAGCAGCCTGACACTCGACCAGGCCGGGATCGGCTACACGATCCAGGCGGCGAGCGGTGGGCTGGCACCCTCGAACACACCGGCGTTCGTCGTGACGGCCGCCTCGGCCTCGCAGCTCGCAGTGACCACCCAGCCTCCGGCCGCCGTCGACGCCGGCACCCCATTCAATGTCAACGTCTCGGTTGAGGACCAGTACGGCAACACGGTCGTCGGCTACGCCGGCAACCTCGCGATCGCGCCCACCAACTCGGGGACCGAGGGTTCGCTCGGCGGTCCGCTCACCGTGCCGGTGATCGGTGGCGTGGCCTCGTTCGGTGGGCTGAGCGTTCCGAACGCAGGATCGCCGTTCACGCTCGAGGTGACTGGCTCCGGCCTGCCTCCCGTTACGACCAGCCCGTTCAGCGTCGCCGCCGCGGGGACCGTCATCACAACGCCCACCCCGACTCCGACCCCTTCGCCAACCTCGACGACCCCAACCCCCACGCCCACGCCCACGACAACAGCGCCCTCGGGAGGCAGCTTCACGACACCGGTCGCGACGCCCTACCTTGCGATCTCAGCGCAGCCGACGATCGCTGAGTCAGGCCGATATTTCGATCTCACCATCGAGGTCGATACCGCCCAGGGTGCCCCCGATTTGTCGTACACGGGGCTGGTCACGCTGGCGATGGTGGGCGGGCCTCCGGGCGGCTCGCTCGGCGGGACTTTGACGATGCCGGTGCAGCAGGGCCTGGCCACCTTCTACGGTCTGACGCTGGGAACCTCGGGAGCGGGCTACACGATCCGGGCGACCGCGCCGGGTTTTGCTCCGGCGACCACGGCGCCGATCACGGCCTACGATCCGCCAGCCGCACTGGCCTTCGTGGGGCCGCCACCTGGGATCGGGTCGGGCCGCTCGTTCGGTCTCACGGTCGATGTCCTGAATGCGTCCGGGAGTCCAGCCAACACATACATCGGGCCGGTGACCATCGCGTTGATCGGTCATCGGGGGCGAATGACTCTGCGAGGGGTCCGTACCATCACGGCGGTCAACGGTGTCGCGAGCTTCACCGGGCTTGTCCTGCGGTCCATCCCAAGGGGCGCGACCCTGATGCTCCAGGTTTCCGCCGCTGGCCTCAACAGTGCCACCCTCGATCTCTCAACCACAACTTCGCCTCAGCCCTCCCGGAAAATCCCTCGCCGAGATGTGCACCATCGCTGATGGGACCCCACGAGACTCCACGGGACATTTTAGCAGGCCACCTGACGTGCTTCCTCGTCCAGATCCGCGATCTCGTCACCAATCTCGGACCGCGCCAGAATACTTTCCATCAAGTTGATGAAAACCGCAATACCTATTAATAAAAGGCCGAGCATCAACCCGAAGGTGCCCCCGGCCCGGAACGCCACAATCGGCGGGAAGAGGATCGACAATCCCCCGAGCAGAACCGCGACCAGCAGGCAGAGCAGCGCGACCGCTGAGATCCACGAGGCACGGTTTAACAGGATCAGCCGCCGCCGGTATCGCTGAATCAGGGACCGGAGCGGTCCATGCCGCCCGTGCTCGCCCGGCACGCCCCGGTATTCGCTCGTCAGCTCACGATAACGTCCCGAGAGATCCAGGTACTTGGTGTTGATGAACTGAAGGAAAATCGTTCCGGCGATGATGATCCCGATGGTCGCGCCGGCGGCGCTGAGCAGGTCGGTGAGCTTGTAACTGTCGTCGAAGACCGAGTCAGCCAGCAAAGTCGGCCACATCCGAACCTCCTTGCCTGCAACGTCGGACGCGATCGGGGACGGGCCTGCGATGGCCGATCTTCCAGGCAAATGACGTGCCTCGGGTGCGGATCTCTCAGAAGGTGCCGGAATCGATCGTTCTGATAGCTGAAATAAGCACCCGTCCAGGGCCAGTGGCAGCGTTGGCGCCCGGGCGTGCCGGGGGCGTAGTGCCCCGGCAAGCTGGATTCGCCGAAGTCGAAGCAGAGGTGCTGGACGATCGCAGAAAGACTCATCCCATTATTCGACGATAGAGAACCGATCACGTTGTGGCTGCACGCGAGGATGCTCAGAGCCTGAGGAAAGCCTGGGGTGGAGTCGTGGCGATCAGGGGAGGAGGTCCGAGACGGCGATCCAGGCGGCCTCAATCCCGTCGACGACGACGGGAACATCCTGGCCGCGGGTAAGGACCTGGCGCGACCGGTATCCTTCGCGTCTAGGCTCGGAGAAGAGGTCAAGCCGCCCCTCGGCCAGGTCGACGATCCAGCAGACCGGGATGCCGGCCGCGGAGTAGACGCGCGCCAGCTCGGCCCGGTCGTCGGCATGGGCACCGGCGATCTCAACCACCATCGCGGTCTCGGCGGCCGTCGGCTCGCGACCCTCGTCCTCATCGACAATCCCTCGAACCACCGCCAGATCGGGCTCGGGACGGCTCCAATCCGAGACCCGGATCGGCGACCCCTTGACGACGTGCCACCCCGGCGGGATCATCCGCCAGAGCACCCGCAGCCCCTTGTTCGTCGCAACGATCTCCGCCCGTATCCGCCGCGGCCGGACGACCAGAAGACCCTCGATCAGCGAGATTCGCTCGCCATCCGCGATCGTCCCTTCCTCAAGCATCCGCGCGTACTGCGCGACCGTGAGCCGGTAGAGCGACCGCGACAAATACGGGCCAGGGGCCTGCGTCGGGCGGATCGGAACGGCCGGGGCCATGAGTCTCGCTCCCGTCACTTGACGGCCTCCTCTCCATCCTGGTGAAGCCACTCCGTTCGATCCGACCCCCGCGCTCGGACGTCCCCGATTCCGCAGGCCCGGAATGAGTCTGTACGGATGTTTAGTTTATCTGATTGCGACCCTCCTGTCAAGGAATGGGAGGAGCCTTGGCGCGGGCGATCGGCGGGGCGAAGATGGTTGTCGGACGCTTGTCGGATGGTGGGGCCGAGTGGGCTGGGTTCTGGTG
>DAIDJI010000781.1 GCA_027451455.1 Planctomycetales bacterium
GCCCCATCGTCCGATCCGCTCCGGGACGAGATTCCTGCCGCCGCACTGGCCGACGTCATGAAGGCCCACGTCGAGGGGATCGGCTTCCTGGAGCAATACGAGTATCAGAAGGCGATCGCTGCGTTCCGGGAGGTCCACGCGAAGGCGCCCGGCTGGATCGCCGGATCGATCAACCTGGCGATCGCGCTTTTGAACAAGTCGGGCGAGGACGAGGCGGCCAAGAAGAAGCAGGGCGGCGAAGGGCAGGGGATCTCTTCCAATTTCCAGGAGGCCCTCGGCCTGCTCGACGACGTCCTGAAACGCGACCCCGAGAACCCCCACGCGCACTATTGCAGCGGGATCATCCTCGAACAGATCGGCCGGCTCGCCGAAGCCAACGCCCACTTCCGCAAGGTCGTCGAAAAAGATCCGGGCGATGCCGCCGCCTGGTACTGGGTCGCCACGACGGTGACCGACTCGGAAAACCCCGGCCTCGGCGACGCCCGGAAGCAGGCCCGCCAGCAGATCGAGCCCCTCGAAAAGTCCTTGCAGCTCGATCCGTACCTCGTCCAGGCGCTCTACAAGCTCCAGCAGGCGTACCGGCTCGCCGGCGATCCCGCAAAGGCCAAATCCGTGATGGAGCGGTGGCGATCCCTCCTGATCGACCAGCCAGGCCCCGCGCCCGGGACCGGGAACGTCGTTGAGAAGACGTACGGCGAAATGGGCCGCTACGCCTCCGCCATCGACCCCTTCGGCAAGACCGACGACAAACACTCCGAGGCGCCCTCACCTCGCTTCGGCCCGGCGGCACCGATCCAGGTGGCGAAGCCCAGCTACCAGCGCTGGGTGAAGGACGAGGATTTCACCGGCGGCCTCGCCGTGATCGGCCGCATTCGCTCCCGCTTCGGCGCCTCGGTCTCGGCGTTCGACGTCGACGGCGACGGCCATCTTGACCTCTATCTCGCCGCGGCGGTCGTCGGACCGAAGAAGGGCCCACGCGACGTCCTGCTTCGGAACCTCGGCAACGGCAAGTTCGAGGACGTCTCCATCGCGTACGGCATCCCAACCGACCGCGCGAGCGTCGGCGTGGCCGCGGCGGATTTCGACGCCGACCGCCACATCGACCTCTTCCTCACCGGTACTGGCGACAACCGACTGCTCCGCAACAAGGATGGCAAGGCGCTCGAGGACGTCTCGGCCTCGCTCAAATCCACCGGCCCGAAGGCGCTCGCGCTGACCGCCCGATGGCTCGACCTCGACCAGGACGGCGATCTTGACCTCTACGTCCTGAACTACTGCGAGGCGTCGAAGGCAGCCGAGGCGTTCCGCCCGGGTGCCAGTCCGCCGCCTGGCCTTGCGAACGTCGCTTACCGGAACGACGGCCGCCCCGATCCGAAATCGGCGCAAACGATCCAGGGTCAGGCCCCGATCGCGACGGCCTTCGACGTCGAGCCGTCAAAGCGCGGCCTGACGATCGCGTTCACGGCCTGGCCGGAGGGTTCAGCGCTCTCGGGCGGAGCGCGTCCCCACGTCGGACTGGCCTGGCTCGACCTGGACAACGACCGCGATTTCGATCTCGTCCTCGCCCACGACGGCGGCCCTCCGGCCGCGATCCTCAACGACCGCCTCGGCCGGTTCCATGAGGCCGCGATCGAGGCTCCGGCGGATGCGAAGCTCGTCGGCGTTTCGGGCCTGCTCGCGACCGACATCGACGCCGACGGTCGGACCGACCTCGTCGCGCCCCGGGCCGAGGATTTCGTCCTCGCCTGGCGGAACACCACCGAGCGGTCCACCGCCGATTCCACGAAAATCACCTTCGCGCGCTGGCCGATCAACGTATCCCGATGGCGGTCGGCCCAGGCGATCGACCTCGACCTCGACGGCCTGCCCGACCTGGTCGGCCCACCCATCGTCCCAGCAAAGGGGAGCGGCATTCCGGGCTGGGCGCGCAACGAGGCGAAGCGTCTCGCGGGCGAATTCCTCGGGAATGAGGCGGCGATCGACACGTCGGCCGCGATGCAGGCGATCGACCTGGTTGGGGATGCCTTGCCCGATCTCCTCGCGATCCAGACCGACGGCCCTCCTCAACTCGCGACCAATCTCGGCAACGGCCAGCACTGGCTGGCCCTCCGACTCGGCGGGCACTGGCGGGTGAAGCCGCAGCTCATGCGGACGAACTCACACGCGATCGGAACCCGAATCGCGCTGGAAGGGCAGGGGGTCCGTGCCTCGTACGACCTGACCACCCCCGATGCCGGACTCGGCCAGTCGATCGCCCCGGTGGTCCTCGGGCTGGGCAAGAGCCCGAGGGTCGATCTGGTCCATCTCCGATGGCCCGACGGCGTGATCCAGTGCGAGCTGAACCTCGCCGGAGACAGCCTGGTCGAGATTCGCGAGAACAATCGAAAAACCGGCAGTTGCCCGGTACTTTTCACGTGGAACGGCGAGCGATACGTCTGCCTCGGCGACTTCCTCGGCGGCGGTGGACTCGGCTACATGGTGGCTCCGGGCGTCTATGGTCAGCCCGACCGTGACGAGTCGATGGCGATCGCCGCCGACCAGCTCCGACCCATCAGCGGCCGGTTCCGGATCTCGGTCACCGAACCAATGGACGAGATCGCCTATGTCGATCACCTGAAGCTCGAGGTGATCGACCGTCCTCCCGGCGTGAGTTCCACGCCCGACGAGCGGTTCGCTCCCGAGGGCCCGCGTCCTACCGGCGAGCCGATCGCCTGGCGAGAGCGGATCGATCCGGTCCGGGCCTCCGACCTCGACGGTCGCGACCTCACCGAGACCCTCCGCGACTTCGACCGCCGAACGGCCGACCACTTCCAGCGCCTCGCCGAGTGGTCGGGCTACACCGAGGAGCACGGGATCGTTCTCGACTTCGGGGATCGCCTCTCGCGGTTTTCGCCCACGGATCGACTGGTCCTCGGCCTCGCGGGATGGGTCGAGTACCCGTACTCCCAGACCAACTACGCGGCGGCGACGGCCGGCGTGGTCCTCTCTCCCCCGACGATCGAGCGCCGCCGAGATGACGGGACGTGGGAGACGATCGAGCCGC
>DAIDJI010000782.1 GCA_027451455.1 Planctomycetales bacterium
GTGGAAGACCCGGTGAAGGGCGTGAGAGCTGCTCGATGCCGGCGTCGAGCATGGCGAGGGTCAGCTCGTTGTCCTGGGCCACGGAACCGGCCTGGGGCAGAATGGCCGAGCGGGCGAGGTCCTGGGGCCAGGCGTCGCAGAACACCTTCAAGAGGTCCTTCGCCTTGCGGCGCTTGAGCAGCGAGGCGGCCAGAGCGCGGTAGGTTTGCGGGGTCGGCTGCGATTTCAGGAGCGATCGATAGAGGGCGTCGGCCTTGTCAACCTGCCCGGTCTCGCGGAATCGGTCGGCAAGCACGTACTGAAGCGGAACGTTCTTATCATCGCGGCGGGCGGCTTCCTCGAGCCGGGGTGTGATCTCCGCCTCTCGACCCATGGCCTTGAGAACGCGGGCGAGGAGGTCGTAGGGCTCGACTCCCTGTGGCTGCCGGCGGATGATCCGCTCGACCAGTTCGAGGGCCCGGTCAGCCTTCTTTTCGCGGAGGAGGGCCTCGGCAAGTTTGAGGGCGATTTCGGGATTGTCCTCGTCGTAGACGAGTCCGCGTTCCAGGGCCTTGATGACCAGGTCGTCGCGGTGCGCCGCGAGAAAGACGAGGCCGAACTTCAGGTAGGCGTTGGAGGGATCGGCGCCGAGGATGCGGTGGATGTCGGCCTGCGAGAGACGGTTGGCCGCCTTGCTGTCCAGTTCCTCAATCACTTCCGCGTAGGCACTAGCGGCCTTTTCCAGGTTCTTGAGCCGAACTGAGTAAAGGCGTCCCAGTTCGTACTCGGCGACGATCCGCCCCGGCGAGTGAGCAACAAGCTTGGGGTTGGCGAGAACCTCGTTGAGCGCCGTCTCGGCGGCCTCGGGCAACCCGCGCTTGAGGAAGAAATCGATCAGACGGGCGAGGGTCTCGGTATCGTCGGGGTCGACCGAGAGCACGCGCTTCGAGTACTCGACGGCCTGCTCGGGCCGTCCGAGGGCGCCCACGTAGATCCGAGCCAGGCGCCGAGCGATGGCGACGGAATCGGGATCGAGGCGGGCCGCGTCCTGGAGCATCGCGACCGCATCGGTCCACTGTCCGCGGTCCTCCAGGGCCCGGGCGGCGGTATATAGGCGGGTGGCCTCGAGACGTCGGCGATCGTCGACGGTTGCGGGCCGGAGCGGGACGGAAGGCTGCGGCGGGTCGTCACCCGGCTGAACGATCAGGCGAAGGATCGTGGAGGCGGTCCGACCCTTCATCTCGGCGGGAGCTTTCTTATCAACATCGGGCTTGCTGCCGTCCTTCGCCTTCTCTTGAGGTCCCGCGGCCGAGCTGGGCAGCGGGCCCATAGCGGCCCCGGCGAGCAGCCCGAGCAACGCGACCGCCGATCGATTCCATCCCGACGACGCGCCCATCGTTGATCCTCCCCTCGATCGGGCCCGGGCCGATGGCCCTGCCCTTTCCGAAATCGATTCGGAACCCTCGTCCCCGCGCCGACGGTCGCGCCGGAGGAGGGAGCCGGCGGCGGGCCGCGAGAATCGCGGGGGAGCATCGGTTCCGTTGTTAGCCCCGAACTGCCACCATGTTAGGGTATGGTACCACGTCGCGGTCGGGGCTGCCAAGATCCAGGGGGGATCGGGTCTCACGACGAGGCCCGGCGGAAAGGCAGGACCCGGTTCTGGTAGAACGAGACCATATGCCGATAGTCGGAGCCTCGATTCACCGAGTACAGGCCGATCGTCCGGTCAATCTCCTCGGCGGCCTCTTCGAGAGTCCAGCCGCAGAATTTCGTCCGATACGCGATCTGGACCATCGTCGTTCGATTCAGGCCGTGATGACAGTGGAAGAAGAGGGGATGGAGCGAGTCATCGGCAAGGGCGGCGGCGGCGCGATCGAGGAGGTCGGAGATCGCCTCCTCGGCGACCCGGTCTTTCGTCCCTCGTTGGTCGATGATCGGGATGTGAATCCAGCGGAACCCCATTTCGGCGGCGAGGGCCCGCTCGCGGACGGAGAGCGGGTGGTCGGGAGGATGGGCCAGGGCCACCACGGTCCGAATCTTTTGGTCGCGGACCAACCGGCGCATCGGCCAGGGCTTTTGCCAGGCGCCCCGGAAGAGCCTGCCGGGCTCGACGATCCGGAACTGTTCGAGGAAAACGTAATCGTGGCCGTGCCGCCAGATTTGTTCGGCTCCGAGCCCGGCGCCGACGACGAGCATCGCCCGTCGGATCCAGGTGCGTCGATCGATCGACATGGCGACGACCTCCTTCGAGCCAATGGGGCTCCGAACCCTTGGCGGTGGCCTGGCGTCTTTTCGAGGGGCGGGATCGTAGCAGGACGTCACGAGGTCGACAACCCCGGACGTCGACGCCTAATTTTCCGGGATCGTCACGCGACCAGCCCGAACTTGAATCTGATCGGCGGCTGGCCCTTCCCGTCGCCAATCGCGTAGGAGCCGTTAGAATGCGACAGACCCCGCGCCAAATCGGGCCGGTCCTCGTCGCATCGACCCTCCCGGGCGGACGATCCTCTCTGGATTGACCAGCCCCCCGGCGGGACAATCTATGGACGAGGGGAGGCCCGGTATGCTCCGCCCATTCGATTGGATCGATGCCCTGATCGGCGAGCTGGAGCAGGGGCCGGCCCGGGTTGTCAGCCGGACCGATCCGCGTCGGATGGAATCGGAGGTGGTCTTGGAGCGCCAGTACGAGCACGAGCGGGACCGAGAGCTGGAGGCCGCGAGGGGCGATCGCCTGGGCGAGCCGATCTCGCGGATCGTCGGCTTCTACCAGATGCTCCTGCGGCGAACTCTCGAGCACTTCTTCCCTGGCGCCCAACTCGAGGTCGTCGGCGACCGGAGCCTGATCGACTGGGCGGCCTCGCCCGACGAGAGCTACTATCGCCTCCACGATGACCCCGGCGGCCTTGGTGTCGAGATCGAGTGGCTGGGCACCCGACTGGCCTTTCAGTCTGGTAGTCCGATGCCGCTGCTCCCCTCGGAGCGGAGGATGGTCGAGGTAATTGTCGAGGCGATCGACCTTCGACTCCGCGGCCCCTCCTTTCACGACTGCCCGTTGAGCAATC
>DAIDJI010000783.1 GCA_027451455.1 Planctomycetales bacterium
CGTGTCGGGAGGTCGGATCGGCGTCGGAATCCACGGCGCGATGGGGCGGATGGGTCGTCGGCTGATCCAGTTGCTGGCCGAGGATCCCGCTTTGGCACTCTCGGCAGCGCTGGAACACTCCGGAAATCCGGCACTCGGCCACGACGCCGGGACGGCCGTCGGGCTGGCTCCGCTCGGAATCGCGGTGAGTGAGAAGGTCCCGTCCGGGTCGAATGTGGATGCGATGATCGACTTCTCAACGCCGGCCGCGGCGCTCTCCATCGGCCGATGGTGTCGGGAGAACCGGGTGCCGCTGGTCGTCGGGACGACGGGGCTTGAGCCGGAACAGCGACAGGAGCTGGAATCAGCCTCGGCCGAGATCCCGCTCTTGATCGCCCCGAACATGAGCCGGGCCGTGAACCTGCTGATGAAGCTGGTCGGCGAGGCGGCCCGGGTGCTGGGCAGTTCGGCCGACGTCGAGATCGTCGAGCGGCATCACCGGACGAAGAAGGACGCCCCAAGCGGAACGGCGATCCGGCTGGGGGAGGTCGCGGGCCGTGGGCTCGCCGCGAGCCGGCTGATCCCCGGTGCGCCGGGATCGGTTGGGGTCCGGGCGCCGGGCGAGATCGGCATCCATGCGTTGCGGGTGGCCGACTGCCCTGGTGAGCACCAGGTCATCTTCTCGCTGATGGGCGAGACGCTCGAACTGGGCCACCGGGCGATCAACCGCGACGGGTTCGTTCGGGGTGCCCTTGACGCCGCGAAGTTCCTCGCCCACAAGCCGCCGGGGCTTTATACGATGGAGGATGTCCTGGCCTGATCGGCCGGGAGATACCGTCTTCGAGGCTCGCGGGAAGGACTGCTCACCATTCTGGGAGCCAGTCACGATGTACGTGCGATTCGTCGTCGGGGGCGACGCCGAGAACGCGGCCTGGCTCACCGGCATCATCACCGAGGCCCGGCTCCTTCGCGACGCGGGGGAGCTTTACGACTACGAGTCCGAGCGGCTGGAGGAAATCTACGAGTGGTTCAATGAGCATCTTCCCTGCCCGCCCTTCGAGCAGAAGCTCCGCAGCGGTGCCTGGACGCCAGATGCCGTCGCCTGGTTCCGCGCGGAAGCCGGGGAGCCGATCCAACGGATGTGGGACATCGTCGCCATCCTGAGAGAACACGGTGTTCCCGTCCGTCTGGTGACGACCGAGAGGCCGGGTCGAGTGGTCTACGAGGATGAATACCAGGTCGTCGCGGAAACGCCTCGCTGGGGCCATCTGACCGTCAGTCGCTGATGCCCGGGGGACCCGACGGCTGTGCCGCCCCCGTTCCCGGCCACCTCAGTCAGCTCGGAGGATGTCAATGGCACGCGCCGCGGCCCTGACGATCCTGCTCCTTCTCATCTGCACGCAGGGGCCGCTCCTACTGGCGCTTCGCTTTCATCCGGCGGCCGGCTGCGCGGGCGCCGTCTTCGGCCTGGTCGTCTGGACGAAGCTCGTACGTCCGACACCCGGATTCATCCAGGGTATCGTCTCGCTCTCGGGCCTGGCGGCCATCTTCGTCGTGCTGGTCGTCTGCCTGGCCCGGTGGTTATCATGAATGCCTGATCGCGGCGACGTCCGGTTCGCCGATCGGACAGAGAGAACGGAGGCACCGGCGATGGCCGTTTGTGAGCAGGGATACCTCTGCGTCGTTTGCGGGGGGGAAGTGGAGGAGATCGCCGATTCGGGACTATACTTGCGCTATGTGCTGGGTGAGGTGAAGTCCGAGCAGCTCGACCGGATGCCCGAACACCATATCCGGTGCGAGCCGAGTCTTGCTCAGTTCATTGTTGTGGAAGGGTTCGAGCCAGTCGTCGTGACGGAGGGACCATTCGCGAAGGCGGGGCTCGATCCGGAGTTCGTCGCCGAGGAGGAACGGCGGGTCACGCGGGGGTTCCTGAGGCTCCAGGAACTCTCGGCAAAGGGTCTTTCCATCTGGGAATATCCGCTCGAAGATTGACCGCGCCGGGAGTCAGTGCACGATCTCAGCCGATGATCGACCGGCACCGCGAGTCCGCTTCCAAACCGGGAGTCCCATGACCGGCACGCCCCAGGTCCCGCCCGTTGAACCTAGCCGTTCGCCGTCAACCCGACGGCGGCCGAGGGTCGTTCGCTGGCTCCCTCAACTGCATCGGGCGCGGGTGCTCTTCCTGGACGACGACCCGAGACGTGCCTCGCTCTTTCTTCGAGAACACCCGAGGGCCGTCTGGGTGACGAACGTCCCCGACTGCCTCGCCCGCCTCGCCGAGCCCTGGGACGAGATCCACCTCGATCACGACCTCGGCGGCCGGATCTACGTGGACAGCGCCGACGTCGATTGCGGGATGGAGGTCATCCGATGGCTCTGCAAGAACCAGCCCGCTCACCTGAAGTCGACCCGGTTCTACGTCCACACCCACAACTCGACCGCCGGGCTGCTGATGGTCCTCCTGATGCGGAGGGGGGGCTACCGGGCTGAATACGAGCCGTTCGGGATCGACCTCCGCCACCTGCTCGCGCACAACGAGCCCGAATCGCTCCGGTCAAGGTGGATGTCTCTCCTCGAATCGGTCCGGGTGCCGATCGTCAGCATTGAAACTATCGACAGCAAAGTCGTTAACTGGGAACATTGTGCTTTTGCCACTGCCAGGCGGACCAGCCACAATTATCATGGATGGCTGCATTACCCGCCCACATCACAGTTGGAGCCTGGTTGCATGTCGGCAGGCAGTTCTGACTTAAGAAGATTGCCTTTCTCGTCCAAGATACCCTGACTCTGCAGTTTTTCAAAAGCATACTTTGCTCTTTTGCCGGCCTTGGCTAGTAACTGTTTGAAGAATACGGCCCGCCGTGCAGGATCTTCCAGGCTCACATCGGACCACGTAACGTTTGGTTCCCGGCTGTCCAGTTCGAGCCGAAGCTCAAGCTGGTCTTCCGGCGAGAGTTGGTCGACGAGGCGAAGGACGTGGGCGAGAGTGATTTTTTCTTCGGGTTGAGCCATGAGTACGCTCCTTTTACATTTTAGTTTAGCGCATGGGCGA
>DAIDJI010000784.1 GCA_027451455.1 Planctomycetales bacterium
AGACTCCATGAGGTCCAATGTCGGTCCCGCCGCGATTCGCGGCCGTCACGTCCCGTTCCTGGCACTCGTGATTCCGGTTCTGGCACTGATGGCCCCACCCCGGTCTTCAGGCTCGCCGACGCTCGCCGTCTCCATGGCCGTTGCCGCGGTCGGTCAGGGTGAGTACGGGACCATCAAGGGACGACTGGTCTGGGGCGGCGATGAGATCCCCCCGATCCGGGTCCTCTGCGAGAAGGGGAAAGCCGAGAAGGATCCGCAGGTTTGCGCCAGTACCAAGCCTATCCTCTCGCGCGAGCTGGTGGTCGATCCGGCAACGAAGGGCGTGGAATATGCCTTTGCCTATATTTCACGACCCAAGGGCTCGAATGAGGGGGCGATCCAGAAGCTTCTGGCCTCAAAGCCGAAGGTGGAGATCGATCAGTCGAACTGCGAGTTTCTCCCCTACATGACAGCGATCTACAAGGATCAAACGCTCGTCGTGAAGTCGAGTGATGCGGGCATCAACCACAACGTCCGCCTCGTTGCCTTCAATAATCCGGGCCTGAATCAAAACGTCGCCACGGGCGGACAACTCGAGATCCACCTCGTCCCTGAACGTCTCCCGGTGAAAATCCTCTGCGATATCCATCCCTGGATGCAGTCGTATGTGATGGTCTTCGATCATCCTTTTTTCACGACGACGGGGAAGGACGGGAGTTTCCAGATCGAGGGCGTTCCGGCCGGGACGCAAAACCTGGTGATCTGGCAGGAGAAGGTCGGATACGCGAACAAGGGCGCCGGTCGCGGGATGCCGATCAAGGTTGAGGCAGGGCAAGTGACGGACGTCGGCGCGATTCAGTTGGATCCGGCAAAGGTAAAGTCCTGAGGAACGATGCGGCGATCGGGTGATGGTCCAACCGCTTCGGACTTCACCGATTCCTTCCATGGGTCGGTCCTGCCTGTTTTCCAGGCAGGACCGACCAACTGGTTCGGCGAGGAAGGGGGGAGGGAGCGATGGACGCGGTCGCTTTCTCCTGAAAGGACCGAGGTCCGATCGATGAAGGAGTGTCTTAGAGCCTCTTTTGGAAGTTGGTATCGAATTTGCTTTTAAGGGGCGGGAGCTTATAATGCCGGGTGATGACTTGGATCTAGAGAAATGGGCAAGTCCTCGATTCTGCCCCATGCCTCGCGGTCGCTAGAGCCCGACCTTCGGTTGCCCGAGGACCCGTCACGGGACCATGGCCGGACCTGACTCCAAGAACGGAGCCATTGGAGATCGATGTCGTTGCGTGGGTCCGCCGGAGGAATCGGTTCCAATCGAGGCGCGGACGGTTCCCCTTGGGGCGCATAAGCGAGGAGGGACAGGCGATGAATAGGTCCCGATCGCCTCGGGTCGATCGAAGCATGCCTGTGAAGTTTGCAGCAACGGGCAGGCCGGCCCGTTGGCTCTTGATTCTGGGGCTTCTGGTGGTCTCCTGGGCGTGCGATCGTCCGGCCCTGGCGCAGGCAGCGCGAAGCGGTTCTCGATTTTATCCGAATGATAGCGAGGACGCGGAGCGACTGCTCCGAAACGCGGCCAACCAGGCGCGGGATCGTCAATGGAAGGAGTCGATCGACCTCTATCAGAAGGTCATCGAGCGGTTTGGCGAGAAGGTGGCGCGGGTACCGAAGGTCGATTCCGCCACTCCGGGCGAGTTCGAGTTGTACGTCGACGGCCGCAAGTACTGCCATGGTCGGATCGCCGAACTGCCACCGGAGGCAAGGGCGATTTACCGGGAGCGGGTCGATTCCATGGCCCGGCGGTGGTATGAGCAGGGATTGGCCGGGCGCGACCCCGAGTTGCTTCGCCGGGTGGTTTCCGAAGCGTTTTGCAGTTCGTGGGGAGACGAGGCCCTGGACCTGCTCGGCGACCTGGCATTCCAGAACGGTCGGTTTGGCGAGGCGCTTTCGTATTACGGCCAACTCGTCCCCGACCGCCCAGGTGATTCCGGCGCGATGGTCCACCCCGATCCTTCGGTCGACCTGGCGAAGGTGGCGGCAAAGAAGTGGCTCTGTCGGGCGGCGGAGGGGCATTTGCCCGGCCCGTCCGACCTTGCCGCACTCGCAACTCGTTATCCGGGCGCTTCGGGTTCGCTCGCCGGTCGGAACGGTTCCTACGTTGCGATCGTGAAAGAGGCAGTCGCCGGGGATCGGCTTTCGATGGGCGGTCAGCCCGACGGGCGATGGCCCACCTTTGCGGGCGCCCCGAATCGGACCAGAATCCTTCCCGGTCCGATTGATGTCGGCCAGGTGCAGTGGCGAGTCGAACTGGAAAAGGTGGCGACCGGCAAGGGTGGTCCGGTGGGGATTCGACCCTCGGCCGCCTCGCAGGCCAGGCCCGCCGCCCTGCTGGCTTATCATCCGATCGTGCTGGGCGATCAAGTGCTGGTCTGCGATGGCTCCAAGGTGCTGGCGTACAACCTGAGCGATCGGCCGGCCGACGCCGAGACGGGCGAGCCGAGGCCAGTGCTGCCGGCCTGGCGTCACGACCCCGAAGGACAGGGAGTGGTTCGAGCGACGCAGGCGTTGAGTTCGATCCCGAGGTACACGTTGACGACCTTTGGACGGCGGATCTTCGCTCGGATGGGCTCGGCCGGTATGGTGGCCTCCACGTTTCGTCCCCGCCCCATTTCCACCGAGCCGGGCAACAGCTCGATCGTGGCGCTCGACTGGGACACTCAGGGCAAGCTTCTCTGGGAAGTGCGTTCGATCAACCTCGAGTTGCCACATCGCCAGGGAGGGCGAATGGCGGCGACAAACTTCGAGGGGAGTCCGGTCGCCGACGGACGAAATGTCTATGCGGCGATCACCGACCACGGCCAGCAGACGATGATCTACGTCGCCTGCTTCGACGCCGAGACTGGCGAGAAGAAGTGGATTCGATACCTGGGGACCGCGACCCCGGAACCGGATTTGTTCCAGAACGCCTTCGGAATGCAGACGATCAGTGGCCCCACACCGGGAGACTACCGGCACCGGCTGCTCTCGCTCGACGGCTCGACGCTCT
>DAIDJI010000785.1 GCA_027451455.1 Planctomycetales bacterium
GGCAAGGCAAATCGTCCAAATCGTTCAAGCGATGGACGATTGCGCCGGTCTGGCCGCGACGTCCTGCTCGCGGATTCGCGGCAATCTCCTGGGAAAATCGGCGAATTTGGGAGATTACCACTTCCCTGGGGCGGTTCCGGGGTCTATGATGAAATCGTTCAAACCGTCCACGGAGTCTATCGATGATCTCGGCCGAACCCTATTTGAAGCCGCAGCGAGTCGCCCAGGCTCTGGGCGTGAGTGTGAGTTCGATCAAGCGATGGGTGGATTCCGGGATGATCCAGGCGGCCCGGACGGCCGGGAAGCATCGGCTGATTCCGTTTTCGGAAGCCCTTCGCCTGGCGCGGGAGCAGGGGTTTCCCGAGGCGAACCTTGTCATGCTTTCGGGGCTGGCGAGTCGCCCGGGTGAGGGGGAGGCGGGTGTCGGATCGCCGGTGGATGTCCTGGAGCGGTTGCTCCGCGATGGGAGGAGGACGGAGGCCCGAACGTTTCTCCACTCTTACTTCAAGTCGGGGGCAGGTGCGGTCGGTCTGGCCGACGATCTGATCCGGCCCGTAATGGAGCGGATTGGGCACGGGTGGATGGCGGGGGCGCTTGATGTCTATCAGGAGCATGAGGCAACGGAGACGGTGACCTCGGCCTTGAGGGAACTGGTGACCCGGCTTGGACCAGGGCGGCCGGATGGTCCGCTGGCGCTGGGGGCGGCGACCGAGGGCGACCCGTATGTGCTTCCCGGCCTGCTGGGCGAGTTGGTGCTACTGGAGCTTGGCTGGCGGGTCCGAAATCTTGGGATCAACTTGCCTCTGCGATCGCTGGCCGTCGCCACGCTCAAACATCGTCCGAAGCTGATCTTCATCTCGGCCGGCTACATTCGGGACGAGGACCAGTTCGTCAAGGAGTATCGGTCGTTCCACGAAAGCGCAGCCGCGGTCGGGGCCGCGGTGATCGTTGGGGGTCAGGCCCTGGGTCCGGCGCTTCGCTCTCGCCTTCTGTTCGCCGGCCACGGCGACCGGATGGCGCATCTCGCCGAGTTTGCCCGGCGGTTCTCCCCGCTCGCGGAGTCTCCCACGTTGGGAGATGCGGGGCTTTGATGGTTTCCCGTCATGGATTGACGCGGTGCGAGTCACCCCCGCTTGGGGGATGGTGAAAGGGGAGAAGATGGCTACCAGGCGTGCGGCTCCGGATCTGACGCGATTTCTGCAACTCGATGGCTCTCAGACGGAGGTTCTCGGCCTGAACATCGAACGAGCCCTGCTCCAGGAGATGGCCGAATGCAAACGGAAGCTGGCCGAAGCGCTGGAGAACCTCGGAGGCCAGGAGGCCCCGCGGGCGGGTGACGACCCGCAAGCCCTCGCTCAGTTCATTGCCGACTCGTTCTTGCGGGGGTGTCCCGATCACGCTCTCCTGGGTGCCGTCCATCGCCGGTATCACGAGATCCGAACCCGGCTTGCTCTGGCGAACATGAAGCTGGTCGCCCATGTGGCCAAGCGGTTCCGGGACCGCGGCATTCCCTATTCGGACCTGCTTCAGGAGGGTTTCTGCGGACTCCTCGAGGCGATCGATCGCTTTGACCTCTCGCACCAGACCAAGCTGGCAACTTACGCCACCTGGTGGATTCGGCAGGCGATGCAGCGAGCCGTCGCCTCGGGTGCGTATCCGGTCCGCCTGACGCCTCGACATCTCCGACAACTCGCTCAGGACCAGGAGCAGAAGGAGCGAGAGAACCCGGTTGAGACCGAGAATCGGGCCGACGAGACCTCGACGACCGACATTATCCATTACATCCACGCGGCAACCCGCCCGGCCATCTCGCTGGACGCCAGCCGGAGCGGAGGGGCCGGGTTCAACCTCCTCCAGACGATCAGCGATCCGGAGAGCGACCCCACCTCTCAGATCGACACCGATGAGGCGGTCGGCCGGCTGATGGAGGTCCTGCGCCCCCGCGAGCAGGAGGTTCTCTCGCTCCGCTTCGGGCTCGGTGGTCGCGAGCGGCTCTCGCTGAGCCAGGTGGGCCGTATCCTCGAAGTCTCCAAGGAGCGTGTCCGGCAGATCGAGGATCGCGCCCTCGAAAAGCTCCGCGCCCGGGCCGAGGAGCAGAAGCTCGGCGAACAGATCTCGCTGTTTGATTAAGCTCGCCTTGATAGACAAACGCTCGACATCGGAAGGAAGATGTTCCAGACCGCTGGAAGTGCTCAAGCCGGGAGGCCGATGGGCCGAACCTGATCGGGGCGAGTCTCCTGAGTGGGCTTCGCAATCGATTTCCCGGAGGACTGGCCGGCGATGGAGCGACCGAAACGGGAGCCGGATGCTGTCGGCCCCTTCCTGTACTATCTGATGGGGGAGTGCGGTGTTTCGCCCCATACTCTCGCAGCTTATCGCTCGGACCTGATGCGGTTCGTCCGGTGGCGACGGGCGAACGCCCCTGGCCCCATGGCCGGGCTGGACATCGCGACGATGACTGGATACGTGGACGCGATGAATGCAGCGGGTCTAGCGCCCAGCACCATTTGCCGGCATCTGGCGAGCCTTTCGACGTACTTTCGCTTCCTTATTCTGGAAGGGCACCTGAGCGACAACCTCGCCCGTCTGCTGGTCGCCCCCGCCATCTGGGACCGGCTGCCGACGGTTCTCGGCCCGGCTGCGGTTTGCCGGCTGCTGGAAACGCCCGACACGGGGACTCGACTCGGCCGCCGTGACCGAGCGGCGCTTGAGACCCTCTATGCGACGGGATGCCGGGCCTCGGAAGTGGCCGGGCTTCGTCCGGCCGACCTCGACCTGGTAACGGGCCTGGTCCGTTGCGTCGGCAAGGGGAACAAGGAACGGCGGGTCCCACTGGGCTCCCGGTCGATCCAGGCGATCGAGGACTACCTCCAGCGAGACCGGCCCGCCATGGTTGCCCGACGCCCCGAGACCACGACGGTCTTCGTGTCGAGGTCAGGCCGACCGATCACGCGGATTGGCCTCTGGTCGATCGTGAAAAAAGCCGCCCGCGCGGCCGGATTGCCGGATTCGATCAGTCCG
>DAIDJI010000786.1 GCA_027451455.1 Planctomycetales bacterium
GTCGACCTGATCGCCGGATGGGCCGAGCGTTACCCGATCGTTTCGATTGAGGACGGCCTGGCCGAGGACGACTGGGAGGGATGGTCGGCGCTCACGGCCCGGCTCGGTGGCGCGATCGGAGCGACTGGCGAAGTACAACCGCCTGCTCCGGATCGAGGAGGTGCTCGGTCCCGAAGCCCCATTCGCCCGACCGTTCACCTGAGCCCGCTACGATTCCGTCATCTCTAAGCGACGTGACCGGGTCGACCCGAGCCGCCCGCGCGGCCGGGTACCAGGCCGCCACGGTGTTGATCAGTCAGACCATCGCCGGCACGCCCAGCAGAATCCAGGTCGGCTAGACGATCAAAGGCCCATCGAGAATGGCTTGCACGGGGTCCGCGATGGCACGCTCCGTGAGGACGCCAGCGGAGCCTCGGCGCAGGTGATGGCGGCCTTGAGGAACATCGTCGACTTCCTGTTTGATCGCCAGGGGCACAAGCGCGCCGCGGCTGCGACACGCCATTATTTCTGCCACCCCAGAAAGCTCTCGAAATCCTGCTAACTCCGATCTGAGAATGAAACGGACCTGAACCCGCTTCCACGCTGGGATTGCAACGCGCGCTCGATCCCGGATAATGAAGAGTGATTCCCATCCACGAGCCGGCCGTGTTGGCGGGCCCGAGCCAGACGGAGGATCTTCTCATGAACACGCCAAAGCTTCTTGTCATCGCAATGGTGGTTGTCACGGGAGTGCTTACCGGAGGGCGCTGCCCCGCCCAGGAACGCAAGGCGGATGAGGCCATGAAGCTCGCCACGAAGCTCACCGACGAAGGTGCTGCCACCTTCAGCAAGGGGAACGCGAAGGCGATGGCCGACTCTTACACCGAGGACGCCCTCCTCTTCGTGCAGGGGCAGAACGACGTCGGCAATGACTCGGTGAAGGAGTACGACGGCCGGGCGGAGATCGAGCGGTTCTACGCCGACTACTTCAAGGAGCCGCGCACCATCCAGGCCAAGAACCACGTCGAGTACGCCCGATTCCTCAACAGCGACGTTCTGGTGATCGCCGGTACCTTCGAGCCCAATCAGCTCGACGAGAAGCCGATGAAGCTGCCGTTCTACCAGGTCCGCGTTCGCCGAGGCGACCGTTGGATGATCCACAGCCTTCGCCTGTTCATCCTGCCCGCGAAGTGAGTCGAAATCAGGAGACGTGCGGCGCCCCTTCCACCGGCAAGTTCCAAGGGGCTGTGGGGGGAGGCGAATGTCGACGGCGACCGAAGACGCGATCCGCCTGGTCCAACCGGCGGGGATGAAGTGGGCGCCGCTGGTCCCGCTCCTGATGGCCGTCTCGGCAGGAATTCTTGTCGATCGATACACCGACCTCTGGGAGACGAAGACATGGGCCGCGATGGTGATCGGTGCCGGTCTCGCCGCGATGCTGGCGACGACTCGGAGGGTCGCGGCCAACCTGGCAGTGGTCGCGGCGTTTGCGGCGATTGGGGGCGGATGGCACCATCACCAATGGTTCGACCGGGCGCCGGACGACCTTGGTGAGATTGTTGGCGAGGAACCATCACCGGCACGGATACGGGGAACTGTGCGTGACGTGCTGGGCGCCCGCCCGGCCGACCGCGATCGTCCCGGATCCGATGGGCCGCGGACCCGATTCGTGATCGATATCTCCTCGTCGCACGACGGCCGGGCCTGGCGGCCGGCCTCGGGTCGCGCCATCGTCTCGGCCGATGGAGATCATGTGGATCTGGCTGAAGGCGAAACGGTCGAGCTGACCGGCCGGATCTCGACGTTGGAGGGCCCGCTCAACCCGGGCGAGGTTGACTACCGTGAGTTTCTCCAGGGCCAGGGAATTGCCCTGCGTCTCCTGGTCGTCGGCGATGGTGGCGTTCGCCTCGCGCCAGAGAGCCAGGGACCGGGATGGCTGGGGAGAACGCGGGCCTGGTGCCGCGACCGCCTTGCCAAAGGAATGGGACCCCAGACCGGGCCGCTGGCGACCGCGCTTCTGCTCGGACGTCGAGAGGGGGTCGATCCCGAGGTTAACGACGCTTTCGCGCGTACCGGGACGACCCACTTGCTGGCCATCTCCGGGTTGCACATGCAGGCTCTGGCCGCGGCCCTCATTCTGCTCGGGCGGCTCGCGGCCATCCCGTATCGACCGGCCGCGTTCCTCATCGCTGTATGCACAATATCCTACGCTGTTTTGGTGGGGCCAGCCCCATCGGTGGTCCGATCGGCGATCATGACGGTGTCCTTCTGCCTGGCCGCGATTCTTGGGCGGATGACCATGCCGGCGAACATCCTGGCCCTTGCCGGCCTGGGAACACTGGCGGTCAACCCGGTGGCACTCTTCGACGTCGGTGGCCAACTCTCGTTTCTGGCGGTCGCCGTGTTGATCTGGTTGGTCCCGCCGGCCGACGAGACCGCTCGGTACGTCTGGAGTGCGATCCGCGACCGCGTTTTCGGTCCGCGGTCGCCCCTTGATGATCTCGAGCGAACCTACGAGGCGGCCTGGAAGAAGGAGTTGCGGAACGCTGGAGCCTGGCTGTTCTCGGGCATTATCGCCTCGACGGTGGTCTTCCTGGCGGCGATTCCGATCGTGGCGCTCCGGTTCCACATTGTCTCGCCGATTGGCATCCTGCTGAATATCCCATTGATCGCGATCACTACCGGAGCGATGCTTCTGGGCGGGCTGGGGCTTCTGCTCTCGGCGATCTGGGAGCCGATGGGGATGCCGATGGCGAGGGGCGCGGGGGTACTGCTCGATCTCACCCGAAAGATCGTCGTCTGGGGCGTTGACCAGCCATGGGGCCACTGGTTCTCGGCCGGCCCGGGCTGGCGATGGGTCGTTATATTCTACGCGGCACTCCTGGTGGCTGCGGTGGTCGAGACGGCATCGCGACAGCGCCGTCGGGCCCTGGAACGGCTACCGGAAGACGCCCGCGATGTTCCGGATCCCGGCCGATTCCAGCGACGGGCCGCATGGGCTACGGTCGTTGTGTGGGCCTTGATCGGGATGCTGAT
>DAIDJI010000787.1 GCA_027451455.1 Planctomycetales bacterium
GGACCGAGAACGACGTGATGATCCTCACGGCTTCCGGCACCGGCGCGATGGAGGCCGCCGCCGTCAACACCGTGCCGCCGGGCGGCAAGGCCATGGTCCTTAACGCCGGACACTTCGCCGCTCGGTGGTCAAGCATCTCCAAGGCGTTCGGAATCAACGTCGTCTCGGTCGACTTCGAGTGGGGCCAGCCGGTCGATCCCGATCGCGTCGCCGCCGCGCTCAAGGAGCACCCCGACACCGCCTGCGTGATGGGAACGCTCAGCGAGACATCCACCGGCACCGGCCACCCGATTGAGGCGATCGGCAAGGTCGTCGCCGAGACCGACGCCGTGTTCGCCGTCGATGGAATCTCGGGCGTCGGCGCGATGGAGTGCCAGACGGACGCCTGGGGGATCGACCTGCTCTGCGTCGGCTCGCAAAAGGCACTCATGCTTCCGCCGGGCCTGGCGTTCATCTCGGTCAGCCCGAAGGCCTGGAAGAAAATCGACGCCTTCGACTCGCATAGCTACTACTTCAGCCTGAAGTCGGCGCGGTCGAAGATGAAGGAATTCGACACGCCGTACACCCCGGCGCACACCTTGATCCTCGCTCTGCGCGCGGCCCTTCGGCGGATCAAGGACGAGGGTCTGGAGAACGTCTGGAAGCGGCACCAGCGGATGAGCGAGGCCTGCCAGGCCGGCATTCAGGCCCTCGGCCTGGAACTCTTCAGCAGCCGCCCGGCCGAGGGGCTCACCGCGTTCCGCGTTCCCAACGGCCTCAAGGACACCCAGATCCGGAACAAGCTCACCGAGCAGTTCGGGATCACGACCGTCGGCGGCCAGGCCAAGCTCAAGGGGCAGATCGTCCGGATCGGCCACATGGGCTACACCGACGAGCTCGATGTGATCAGCACGCTGGCCGCTCTCGAAATGACCCTCGCCGAACTGGGCATGGACGTCGAGCCCGGCCGCGCGATCACCGCCGCTCAGCAGGTCCTGATGGGCCAGTTCGCCGGCGCCCGGGCCTGACCTCGGGACCTCGCGGGGCGAGCGGGATCTTCCCGGACGGCCGGGAATCCCTCACGCCCCGCGACAGGCCATCCCCATTTTTTCACGGATCCCATCGCATCTTTTTCCGGAGTCCCTGATCGTGGCGCATCGGGTGTTGGTGACGGACAAGCTGGCCGAGGAAGGGCTCGCGCGGCTGAAGGCGGAGCCCGGTATCGAGGTGGTGGTCGACACCAAGCTGGCGAAGGACGTGCCGGCCCTGCGGAAGGCCCTGGGCGAGGCCGACGGAATCGTGATCCGGTCGGGGACGACCCTCACGGCCGAGGTCCTCGAAGGACAGTCGCGGCTCAAGGCGATCGTCCGGGCCGGCGTCGGGGTCGACAACATCGATGTCCCGGCCGCAACCCGGCGCGGGATCGTGGTGATGAACACCCCAGGCGGCAACACCGTCTCGACCGCCGAGCATGCGATGGCCCTGATGCTCTCTCTCGCCCGAAACGTCGCCCCGGCCAACGACAGCCTCAAGGCCGGGAAGTGGGACCGGAACAAGTTCACCGGTACGCAGCTCGAAGGCAAAACCCTCGGCATCATCGGCCTCGGACGGGTCGGCCTGACGGTCGCCGCCCGGGCGCAGGCCTTCGGCATGTCGGTCGTCGGCCATGATCCGTTCCTCTCGGCCGATCGGGCGCAGGAGCTGGGGATCGAGAACCTTCAGCATCTCGACGACCTCTGGCCTCGCTGCGATTTCATCACCCTCCACACGCCGATGACCGCCGAGACCCGCAACATCATCGACGCCGCCGCGATCGGAAAGATGAAGACCGGTGTCCGGATCATCAACTGCGCCCGGGGCGGCCTGATCGACGAGCCGGCCTTGCTGGAAGCCCTCAACGCCGGCAAGGTCGCCGGTGCGGCCATCGACGTCTTCGAGCCCGAGCCGCCGCCGGCCGACCACCCGTTGGTGAAGCACCCGTCGGTCCTGGTCACTCCGCACCTCGGCGCCTCGACCGAGGAGGCGCAGGTGAACGTCGCGATCGAGGCCGCCCGGCTCCTCGCCGACTTCTTCGGCCGAGGGCAGATCCAGTTCTCGGTGAACATGCCCAAGCTCGACCGCGCCGAGCTCGAAGACCTGGGCCTCTATCTGAACCTGGCCTGGCGGCTGGGAATGCTCCACGCCCAGATGGCCCGCGGGACGCTCAAGAGCGCCTTGCTGACCTACCGCGGCGAGATCGCCCAGAAGAACACGAAGCTCGTGACAGCCGCCTTCGCCGCCGGGCTGATGGAAGCCGCCCTCGACGAGCAGGTCAACCTCGTCAACGCCGCCTCGATGGCCCGCGACCGCGGAATCTCCATTGAAGAACGCGCCGCCGAGGCCCCCGGCGACTTCGGAACGCTGATCCAGGCCGAGGTCACCACCGACCGCAAGACCTACCTGGCCTCGGGCACCCTCTTCGGCAAGCAGTTCCTCCGGCTCGTCCGGCTGGGCTCGTACCATCTCGACGCCCACCCCGACGGCACCCTGATGGTCTTCACCCATCACGACCGCCCCGGCCTGATCGGCTTCCTGGGCAAGACCCTCGGCGATCACGGCGTGAACATCGCCCAGATGAACGTCGGCCGCGAAACGCCGGGTGGCGAGGCCATCGGCGTCGTCAACCTCGATAGCGCACCCTCCCCAGCCGCGCTCGAGGCCATCGAAAAACATCCCGATGTCCTCAGCGTCAGCGTGATCAAACTGCCCGCCCAGGGTGCGATGCCGGGCTGGCTCTCCTGATCTCCGTTTTCAGTTTTCAGTTTTCAGTTTTCGGTTTTCAGTTTTCGGTTTTCAGTTTTCGGTTTTCGGTTTTCAGTTTTCAGTTTTCGGTTTTCAGTTTTCAGTTTTTCGGAAGAGCAACGCGTCTTATCTGGGGCTCGCTCGAGCGACATCGATCTATTCGCTTGTATTCGAGTCCTTCCTTTATGTCCTACAATCGACGAGCAATCAGTCCCAAGACGGAAAACTGAAAACTGAAAACCGAAAACTGAAAA
>DAIDJI010000788.1 GCA_027451455.1 Planctomycetales bacterium
CCGGCGGGCTACCCGGGGGCGCCGCCGGATGCTTCGTATCCGGGCCCGCGGTCCGGGGTGCCATCGCGGGCGTCGTGGGTGCCGGCGCGGGAGCCGGTGCGGCCGGAGTCTCGGCGAGTGGTGAAACGATCGCAGGATCAGTCTCTGGCGGCGCCGCCGTTGTGGTTGCTGGCTGCGGCAGGACCGACGCGATCGGGACGGCTCCGACCGCAGGCACTTCTTCGGTCGTCGAAGGGGTTGGGACGGCCTCGGCAACGGGCGTGACCGTCTCTGGCGACGGACTGCCGGGCTCCTGCGGTTTCGGTTCTGTCGGCTCGTTCTTCTCTTCCGATGACCCAGGGGTGCTTGTTGAACCGGCCTGCGCCAGGGCTGGGTCTTCCGGAGTGGGGCCCGGTTGCTTCTCGACGTCAGGCCTGGCGGTTGGATCGTCGGCCTCTTTGGACTCCACCGATGTCTTGCCGGTGATTGAGGCCGGCGGCGTCGACTTGCTGGGTCGGGTCAGGGCGGTGGCGCTCAGGACCCCGATCGAAAGCAGCACCACGAGCACGGACCGCGGATGTTGATACGAGGTGCGTCCGATGACCCACGAAAGCGCTAGCAACGAGCGAGTCGTTGCCATCGTGATGGCCCTGATCCGCCCCCGCAACTGCGAGGTCTCCGGGGACTCTTCCCCGATGCCCTCCGCACCGCCTTCCTCGACGGGAGCCCGCTCATCGAGGTTCTCGGGCTCGGCTGGCGCTCCCGACGGATCGACGAACGATTCGTAGCGGACGACAAAGCCGGGCTGTTGCGCAGCGTCGATATCGACAGGTGCGAAAGGTCCCTGGGGGGCCGTCGACCACCGCCCGGACCCGGGTTGTGGGTTGGGGATCAGTTCGGACATCGCTCGGCTACCCTCAGTTTGGCGCTCCGCGCACGGGGATTCGCGGCCACCTCGGCGGCCGTCGCGGTCACGGGTTTCCGGGTCAGGACATTGAGTCTCGGATCCGACCGGAACGCCCACTTGACCCGCCGATCCTCCAGCGAGTGGAAGCTGATGATCGCCGCTCGCCCACCTGGGGCCAGCACATCGGGGATGATCTGCAAGACCTCGTCCACCTGGCCGAGCTCATCATTGACCGCGATCCGGAGCGCCTGGAAGACCCGGGTCGACGGGTCGATCGGCCCACGCCGGGCCGGCGGAGGCAGGCTTCGCCGGACCACCTCAGCGAGCCTGGCGGTGGTCCGGATGGGCTCGATCCGCCGCTCCTCGACAATCCGACGGGCGATCCGTCGGCTGTATCGCTCCTCGCCATACTTGTAGAACAGGTCAGCCAGCTCTTCTGCGGGCAGACGGTTAACCAGGTCGGCGGCGTCAGGGTCGCCGGAGCCGGAATCGAACCGCATATCGAGCGGTCCATCCGCAGCGAAGCTGAACCCACGCTCGCGCCAGGCAAGCTGATCGGAAGAGAGCCCCAGATCGAGCAGGACGCCTTGCACGCGATCGATCCCCAGTTCCTCCAGAACTCGCCCCATCTCGGCATAAGGGGCATGGACGAGCGTCACCGGCCGCCCGGCGACCGCCGCCCGGGCCAGTTCGAGCATCGACGGGTCGCGATCCAGGCCGATCACACGGCCAGTTTCGCCCACGCGGTCCGCAATTGCGGCGGCGTGACCACCGCCTCCGACCGTCCCGTCGACCAGGATCGAGCCCTCGCGAGGCGCCAGCCAGGCCAGCACCTCGTCGAGCAGGACCGGCTGATGGATCGTCCCCATGACTGGCGGCCCTCGAGATCGAGACGACGGGCGGCCGGGACAGGTTCGGCCTCGGCCATGGGGCGGACGTGATCCGCGGGCGAATCTAATCGAAGGGCCGCGGCTGTCAACCCCGGAACCAACCCTCACGCCGCCCCGTGCCGGCCCGCCGGACAATTTCCCTCATCTTTCTCATCGGCATCCCCCGCGCCAGAACTTGAGCCCGGGCCGACCGAGGCATCCGGTCCCTGCGGATATCGCGGATATCCCTTCGAGCGCGACTCCGCACCGATGGCACGCATCCTGCAAGAGAGAAGAATGGCTGGTGCCAGGACAAGACCAGCTCCCCATCCCCGTCCGAGGGATCGAGATCCACCAATCCCCGAGGCGCGCGGCGGAGATCCGTCGAACGGCATGCGATCGTGCCGCGCCCCGAGAAGCCAGATACGACGGAGTTCCGCTGATGAGCACCGCGAAGAAAAAGCGATTCCGGTTCCACCCCGGCAAGGACGAGCCGAAGCTGGAGGAACGGGTCGTTCTGTCCACCACGGCGCAGGTCTACGTGCTGACGCCCTCGACCGGGTCCTCGACCGCTGCCGTGACGCCGGCGCCCGCACCCTCGCCGGTCAGCGCCCGGGTGGCCCTGCGCCAGGCGGCCATTGAGGCCGGCACCCTCTCAAGGCCCCTGACCATCGCCCGCCTGCGGACGGCCTATCGTCAGCAGGTCCACGCCGCGACCCGCGACCTCCGCGCCGCGCTCCAGTCCGGCGTCCAACAGCTCTACGCCAGCGGCTCGACCCCCTCGGCCCAGCAGGTCGCCAACTTCAATGCCAGCGTCGGCGGTGCTCTCAATGCCACGGCTCTCCGCCTCGCCACCCAGGCCTCTCTCCTGCCCAACGGCGGCTCCCGCCTCATCCCGGTGATCGAGAGCCGGATCCTGGGCTCCGGGGCTAACAGCCTCGCCAGCCGGCTGACCTCCCTTGCCACCAGCGGCCGGCTCGTCCGGGCCAACGGCATCCTCTCGCCGGCTCTCAACAATCTCACGACTCAGTCGGCCCGACAGGGCCTCTCGCTCGTCAACAACTACTTCAACACAACCCCCGTGGCCCGTCTCTCGGTCAACAGCAACGGCCAGCGAATCCCGATCCAGCAATACATGGGCAACCAGTTGCTCAATGAGGTCGGCAACGCGCTTGGCGCGCTGGCCTACAGCTACCCGTCCGTCGCCAACTCGATCCTCTATCCCAACGGCACCACGAGCACACCGACGTCGACCGC
>DAIDJI010000789.1 GCA_027451455.1 Planctomycetales bacterium
CGGAATCAAGGCGGGCTATGTCCACGGCGAGACCGACGACTTCTCGTACAACATCGTCAAGGACCCCGTCGAGGTTTTCGACCTCAACGCCACCGTGCTTCACCTGCTGGGGATCGATCACACCCGGCTGACGTATCGCTTTCAGGGCCGCGATTTCCGCCTGACCGACGTACGAGGCCGGCTCGTTCCCGCGATCCTCGCCTGACTCCCAACGACCACATCGACGCATTCTCGAAACGTCAGCGCTGATTCCTTGCTCTAACGATATCGACCCCGTTAAGATCTCCCTCGACGACGGTCACGTCTGGTCCGCTGATGCGGTATCAAGGATGGAGTCGCGCGGCGATCGCGATCTGCTCAATGCCGAGCGTTCGTGTGCGGCCCTTTCGGAAGAGTCTTGCACCCTCCTGCCCGGGAAGTCGCCCTGTCTCCCGATCGGGCAAGCCCGTGGCGGTGAATCGAAAGGGATGGTCGGATGCGATCCGGATGGTGGGTGGGGTCCTGGTTCCTCATCGGACTCAGTCTGTTGAGCGCTGGCGAGGCGCGGGCAGGCGGCAACCTCCTGGTCAATGGCGGCTTCGAGACGGGGAACCTGAGCGGCTGGTCGGTTTCGGGCAACACCCGCTTCACCATGGTGACGGATTATTCGGTTGGTCTCCCGGGGATCGGGCCTGACGCGACCTACACGGGGAGCCACTATGCCCTGCTCGGACCGGTCGGGTCGATGGGCCACCTGAGCCAGACGATCGCCACAACGGCCGGCCAGACTTACTTCGTGAGCTGGTGGCTCGCCAGCGATAGCAACGCAGGCAACGAATTCTCGGCCTCCTGGAATGGCGCCACGCTTTTCGATCAGGTGGACGTTCCGAGGGAAGGTTATCAGTTCTTCACCGAGAGAGCGGTGGCGACCGGTTCGTCGAGCACGCTGGCGTTCTCGTACCGGAACGATCCCGGCTTCTTCTCGCTCGACAACGTTTCGGTCTCCGTGAGTCCGACGGTCGCGAGCAACCGGAATGCCGCGGTGGTCCCTGAACCGGCCGGTCTGCTCCTTCTGGCGTTGGGCCTCACGGCGGCGATCGCCGCCGGTCGGTCCGGCATCGCCTTAACCCGGACGGTTCGGCTCCGGTAGGATAGGGAGAACCGATGTCGGGCTCTCTCGTGGTGGTTCACGGGATACCGTCGCGGGTCGGAATGAGGAAGAGCCTTGGACGAGGCGGATGGCCGGCGTCGATTGCCACCGGTGGATGCGATCCTGAGCAAAAACGAGCTGACCGAGCCGATCCGTCGGCACGGCCGGCTCGCCGTGCGCCGGGCGGTCCGCAGGGTACTCCAGGATATCCGGGAAGGCATCGGACGGCCCACCTCCGACCCTCCGCCCGACCTACCCGTCATCGTCAGGCGATCCCTGGAGATCCTGGAGCGTGATCGTCGATCGCTTCGGCCGGCGATCAATGCGACGGGCATCCTCCTGCACACCGGGCTCGGCCGGGCTCCGATCGCCGCCGAGGCGGTCGCCGCGGTCGCCGAGGTGGCCGCCAGTTACAGCAACCTGGAGCTGGACCTTGAATCAGGCGCGCGGGGGCGTCGGACCTCGGGGATCGCTGGACTGCTTCGCGAGCTGACCGGGGCGGCAGCGGCGACAGCGGTCAACAACAACGCCGGTGCGACCGTGCTGGCTCTCCGGGCACTGGCATCGGGGCGCGAGGTGATCGTCTCGCGTGGGCAACTCGTCGAGATTGGCGGAAGCTTCCGCCTGCCGGAGATTTTCGAGGTCTCGGGCGCGAGGCTCCGCGAGGTGGGAACGACCAACAAAACGCGGCTCTCCGACTTCCGCGCCGCAATCGGGCTGGAGACCGCCGCGATTTTAAGGGTTCATCCGAGCAACTACCGGATCGTCGGTTTCACCGAGCAACCCGAACTCATCGAGCTGGTCGAACTGGCGCACGCACACGGGCTCTGGGCGATCGACGACATTGGCTCGGGAGCCATCCGTCCGGACGATCCGCCCGGCGTGGAGGGCGAGCCGACCGCCTCGGAGGCCATCGCCGCGGGCGCCGATCTGGTTCTCTTTTCGGGTGACAAGTTGCTCGGCGGCCCGCAGTGCGGGATCATGGTCGGAGGGCGCGAGGCGATCGGCCGGATCGAGGTCGACCCGCTGATGCGGGCCCTCCGTCTGGACAAGATGACACTGGCCGCGCTCGAGGCCACGCTTCGGCTCGCACTCGACCCGGCTCATGCCCGTGATCGAATCCCACTCTGGTCGATGATCACGACGCCAGCCGCCGAACTGGAGTCGCGGGCGAACGCTCTGGCGTCGCGACTCTCGACAGAGTTCGGACTCTCGGCCGCGGCGGTGGCCTCAGAGGCTTACATCGGCGGCGGCAGCGCCCCGATCCGGCCGATCGAGTCGGCGGCCGTTGCCATCGCACCACCGTTCCCGCTCCCAGGGGGCGAGTCGGATTTCGCCGCGGCCCTTCGGGCCGGCGATCCACCGGTGGTAGCGCGGGTGCGGAAGGGACGTGTGCTGCTGGATCTGCGGACGATTCCCCGCGAGCTGGAGCCGCGGTTACTCGACGCGATCCGGGCGTTGTGTCAGGATAGGAATTCCCCAGCGGACGGGCGAGATCGGCCGGGTTCGATCTGATCGGGGCGGAGGTACAGGCGATGCGCATCTGCCGATTCGGCTACGACGAAATGGTTCTGACGGGCTTCTACGACGACGCCCATGTCATTCCGATCGACCAGGCCGCCGAGGCCTACAGCCGCGAGCACGAGGTCGAGATGATCCTCCCCTCGACCGAGGACCCGCTCGAGCTGCTCCCGCCCGACGGTTCCTCTTACGAGGCGGCCCGCGAGCTCTTTGCCTGGATCGCCAGCCTGGAGGGAGAAGACCGCGCCGAGATCGCAATCCCGGTGGCCGATGTCCGCCTGCTCACTCCCCTCGCCAACCCGGGCAAGATCCTCCTGCTCGCCGGGAACTACGCCAAGCACATCGCCGAACGCGGCGGCACC
>DAIDJI010000790.1 GCA_027451455.1 Planctomycetales bacterium
GACGTGCTGTCGCACGTTCCTATTCTGGCAGCTTGCGGCGGCCCGCCTTGGAATCGAGAACCTGAAGGGCGCGGTGGGGCAAGTCCAGCATCAAGTAGCCTTCGGCTTCGTCGAGCAGTTTGCGGACACGGTCGCGACTGATCCGACTCATCGCCGAGCGCTCTCCCAGGAGGGCCGCCGCCATGGCCATCCGGCTGCGGCCCCGGCCGATAGACGCCTGAACGAGATGCTGATCGTTGGCGTCCCGGGTGGTCTCCCCGGGTCATTGCATGAGGTTCCAGTGAAGTTTACTCCGGAATCCGCGCTGGGGAAAGGGCGAGAGCGGGCCCGGCCCTCAGTTGATGCTCTGAGGCAACGTACGAACGGTCGGGTGCGAGCCGGGCCGGGCCTGACCTCCGGAGAGGGTTCGTCTGGAACGCTTCAGAAGACTCGGTTTGCACCGCGGTCGCCGCCACCCCGGGCCAGCGAATGGAATTGTTCGAGGGTCTCCCCCTCGCGACGGGTCAGCTCGCGTTCCGTCGCGACCAGATCGGGAATCTCAAGTCCGAGAGTCGATTGCTGGACCAGAGCGTAGGCTCGGGCATCGATCCCCTCCCGGTTCTGAAGCCCATCCAGCCATCGTTTGGGAATATCGTCGACGCCATAATAGGCTCCAGCCATGGCTCCGAGAATGGCTCCGGCGGTGTCGGCATCACCGCCGAGGTTGATGACCTCGGAGATGGCTTCTTCGAAACAATCGGTGGTCAGCAGGAGGTAAAGGCAGGTGGGGATGCAGGCTGGCGGAAAGCCCTGGGTCGGCCGCCGACAGGAGGGCTCGGCGCCGTGACGATTGGCCTCGTCCACCAGAGCATTCAGGGCGCGATCGCGGGAAAGTTCCAGAACCGATTCGGCGTGGGCGATGGTCCGGGGAAGCGACCGCGGATGATCAGCAAGCTTGATCACGTATTCGGTATGCGACTCGGCGATCCGGTTTTCGTCCTTGACGAGGTCGGAGGCGACCCAGAGGAGCAGGCTGGGGTCGCGCGGCTCATCCGCGAGGAGCCGGCGAATGGTATGGGCGACGGCCAGCGCCCCCGTGAGGCTGCGGATATCGCGGTGGGTCATCAGGCTGGCGGCCAGGATCGAATCGAAGGCCGCGTCCGTGTCGTCGCCGAAGTAGAGCGGGACCGGGGCGATCCGCATGGCGGCACCGATGCCGGCTCCCTCTTGACCGGCGAGGTGTGCCGGGACGCCGCGTTCCAGAGCCGCAAGGACCTGGCGGAAGCTCCGGCCAATCCCACGGTGGGCGCCGACGAAGGTTCCCTTGGGATTCGCCAGATTCAGATAAATCTCAGCCAGCCGCTCGGGCTCGATCCGACCATATTCCAGGAGGGTGTCGCAGAGGGCCAGGGCCTGTTGAGTGTCGTCCGTGTAGAGGCCTCGGAGCCTCCACCGGTACGGCTTCCGCTTCCAGGCCTGAATCCCGTCGACGTAGTTCTTCACCCGCCCGTAGTGCGACTTGATCTGCTGAGAACTCAGGCCTTCCAGGGGCGCCCCCAGGGCATCCCCGATGGCCATCCCCAACAGACACCCGCGGACACGGTCAACTCGAGACAGATGAGGCATCGTGGCAGCGCTCCTCGGATGCCAGGCCGGGCGACCGGTTCCCCGGTGCCCAACCTCAGACTCGGCCTTTCGACCGAAAGATTACCCGCTCCGGCCGGGCCATACCATCGAAAAAAAGCCGTGTGGGCCGACACAGCCGGCCCACGACGTCCACGTGGCACTACGGACACTCGATGCCACTTTCACTTAGGGTGAGACGAGACTCCATCCCTTTTTTTCGGCGTCTTCCCCGATTTTTCCCCGAGACCGGCCCAGATCAGCCGGGCGGTCCGCCCCATTGTATCCACACGTCCACCAATTAACCGGCCGAAACTGCGTGGAAGATCGGGCCGAGTCTGGTTCCAATCCGACGGCTAAGGCCGACGCACGATTTATCGACGGGATGGAGCGTCGAGTCTCAGCGGCGATCGGGGGATTCGCGACCATCGGCTCTCCGACATCGGCCGACCCCGCAGACCGCTACGATGCGCCGATCCGTCTCGATGGGCGAGGCAGGAGAAGGACGGCGTTATCTCTTCGAGAGCGTCGGATTCAGCTCGAAGAGCGACTGGGTGCGGACGATCGCGCATTCGTCGGGGAAACTGTGGAACGCGTGGATCGAGAGTGTGCTGGCCTGGGCTTCGATGTGAAGGTGGCTCAGGGGGGCGGGCGCCAGTCGGTTCGAGGACCGAAACCGGTGAAAGAGGAAGTCGCGGCCGGCGTCGAGGGCCGCTTCGTCGCAGAGGTGGCGAAAAACCTCGGGATCGGTTCGCTCCACATCGATGCAGCTCTGGTACTCGACCACACCACCCGGCCGGAGGTGAGTCGAACGCTCGCGGCGAATATGGCAGTGGAACAGGAGCCCCGGTTCCGGCAGCGCGGTCTCGGGCCCGGCAAGAACCTCGACCAGGCAGAGCGGGCCCGACCGGAAGAGCAGCGCGTGCCCCCCCTCAATAATCCGGAGGTCGGCCGAGAATGCACGGTGGTCGACCCGCCGGAACGACCGGGTCGTGAACCAGTCGGGATGGATAGGACGGCGGAACACCTGAAATGAGAGATCGGAGACCCGCAATCGCCCGGAACTGACACCCATGGGGCCCGGTCCTTTCCGACGGGTGACGTTGCCCGCCCTGACGGGGCGGTCCTGCTCCCCGCCCCGCTCGCTATCGCGGGGCAACCCTATTTTAGTATACGTCGCACAGCACCGAACGCGCAAGGCTCGTTGGCTCGTTTTCGACCCTCAGGCGCCCTGTGCCAGGCCGACTTGACCGAAGCCGACGTCCTGCGTAGACTCCCCGCCGCGAGGACAAGTCGCTCGCCCACTACGACGAACTCGGCGACGATGCTCGCCTCTCGATCCCTACGCCCGATCACTATCTTCCATTCCTCTACTGCCTTGGAGCGCGGCGCGAGGACG
>DAIDJI010000791.1 GCA_027451455.1 Planctomycetales bacterium
CTGGGCCCGTGGACGCCCTCGGGCTGGTGGAGCGAGCAGGGGTCGGGGCGGTCGGGCCCGCCGTCGAGCCGGAAGGCGTAGCGCAGGCCGTCGGGGGCCGAGGGGAGGCCGAAGCGGAAATGACCACCGGACTCAGGCTCCATCGCGACCTCGCGACGGCCCTCACCGTCGATCAACACCAGTTCGACCCGCTTCGCGGCAGGCGCCCAGACGCGGAAGAGGACCGAACCGTCCGTCGACGCCAGGGCGCCGCAGCGGCGCGCCGGTCCGTCGTGGGTCATCTCGGGATTCAACACGGCCGTACGATGCCCCCTCTCGCCCCTCGGGCCGGCCGATCCGTCCGGCCCGAACCTTCCCCTCTCGGCGCGGTCCCGACCCGCCGAAGCTCCGCATTTTCGGTGCAAGTTCCGATCTGGGACGGCCGCCTCGGCCATCTCGCTGTCAGCCGGCGACGGCCTGCCCTCCCATCGGGTCTGGCCGATCATCGCTGCGGCGGGTCTCGGCGGCCCCCCTCCCGGAGCGTATTGTGTGAGGGACGGTCGCCGGCCCCGCGTGATGCGAGAGGTGCCGGGCATGGCAGGCCCACGAGCAGCACGATCCGCCGCAGGACGTGCAGAAGACCGCATTCCGCAGGCGACCCCCGCACTCCACGCACTGGCTCGATTCGGTCGTACGTGTATTCTTCATGGCACGTCCGCCCTCCGCTCGCGGCCCTCGGGATGCCCCCGACCGGCCCCTGGTTCCGGTTCCACACCCGCGGCGGACTGGTTGCCTGACGCCGTGTTGCCTCCCGGACGCCGGGGACTCCCCGAGGTTTCCAACCCTCGGACCAATGGCCCCGGCGACCCCGGGACCCTCGGATATTCGGGTCGTCGGACTCAAAGGGGACTGCAAGCCGCGTGCCAAACCTGCGCGCGGAAAAGCCCCACCTATCGCGTTCGGACGGGCGGGGCCATCGAGATAGGGATCGGGCTGGCGATCCGCTCATCCTGGCTGGGCGATCATCGGGTCGGCCGGGATCGGGAGTAGGCTGAGACGACGCCCTGCAGAGCCTTCGCCCGGGACTTCGGCGAGCCCATCGCGTCGACTGCCTCGATCGCACCGTCGAGGTCTCCGGACGAGGCCAGGTTCGAGGCAATACGCTGCATCGCCTCCTCCTGGGCGTCGACGCTGTTGATCCTGCGGATGGTCGCGATCGCCGCCTTGTGATCTCCGAGCTGGGCCTCGAACCGGCCGAGGGTTTCGAGCAGATGATATCCTCGCTTGCCCGACGGTGTGTCCGGATCGAGTTTCCCCGCGTCCACGTCCTTCAGTTCTTTTCGGACGAGGTCTCTACCCATCTCGGCGGCCTTCCGGGCACCTGCCACGTCGCCCGCCTCCCGCCGGATTCCTGCGATGGACTCGATGGTCCACAATCGCATGCCGGGTTCCAGACTTTCGGCCAGCCGGAGCGCGCCGTCGAGATCGTTGGCCATTGCGAGGGCCTCGGCCGTCTGCTCGATTGGGTACTTCATGTTATCGCGCTGGATCGTCCGGCCGATCGCGGCGGCCTCCTCGGCCGTCTGTCGGGCGCCGGCCCTGTCGCCGGCCTTTGCCTGGGCCTGGGCGATCTCGGCCATGGCCTGGGCTTTCTTGAAGCGTTGTTCGTCCATGAATTCGGCGATACGGTCTTCGACCATATGCTCGGGAACGGTCTCGGTCTCGATCATTCGGGCCGTCTTCACCGCCTCGGCGAACCGACCGATCCGGGATTCCGCCTGGGCGATCGCGTGGAGATCCTGGTTTCGAAGCTCTATCGTGATCCAGTTTTTGTCCTCCTTGCGGCGGTCGACGTCCCGCAGCGCCGCAGCCAGGACCTCGTCGGCGCCATCCCGATTCTTCTCGCCGATCGCCCCGACCACCCCGAAGAAGGCCCCATGAGTGAGGTTGCGGACATTCTCGGGGCTGTCGTTCTTGATAAATCCTGGGGCTTCGACCATCCGAAGAGCGCCGAGCAGGTCGCCCGAGGCCGCCCGGAGACCGACGATGGCGCCCGGAGTGAAGGCATCGAAACCCGGTTTTGCCTTTGTCTTGTAGTGTGCGATCCCCGCCTGGAGGGTCTCCTGCACTCCCTCTCTGTCGCCCAGATCGAGGAAGATCTTGATCAACTGGGAATAAACGCCTTCCTTCGTGTTCTCCTTGCGGGCCGGTACCTCGGCGAGCCGGAGCAGCTTCCGGCTCGCGGCGATCGCCTCGTCGCGGAACCCCGTTCGCTGTTCCGCCTGGACGATCCAAATCAGGATGTGCGGGTAATATGTGGCGTCGTCGAAGCTCACAGTTTCGGCGAGCCGTTCGGCCTCCTGAAACATCCCGCGGGCTGCCTCCCGATCCCCGGCCCGAGCCCGGATGCTGGCGAGCTGGATCAGGGTATAAATCCGCTCCTGGACGTCCAGGAACATCTCGGCCCCGTGGCGGGTCCGGCGGATCAGCTCCTCGATCCGACTGGCGTCGGGCGACTGCGGGGCTCCGGCCGGCTTCGCAGGCCCGTCGAGCTGCGCGGCGGCGATCAGAGCGGCCGGCGCGATCAGCATCGAGGCGGCGAGAGCGATCATCGGGCTTGAAAGAGGCATCACGTAATCCTCAGGGTTGAGAATCGATCGTATCCTCGAGACGAGCGGGCTCTCGGCCATCGCGAGGGCAGCGGCGCCAGGACGGCCGCCGGCCATCGCCAACGAGGCCAGCAGCTCGGCATACGGCCGGGCCTGGCCCGTTTTCGCCACGACCAGGCGGTCGCAGCAGTGCTCGCGCTCCCGACGGATCCACCCCGAGGCCCACCAGACCGCCGGGTGGAAGAACAGCAGCGACTCGACCAGACGCTGCACCAGGTTGACCGCGTTATCGAGCCGGCGGTCGTGCGCCAGTTCGTGCCAGAGAACCATCTCGATCTGCCCAGCGTCCCACCCGGCGAGCGAGGCCGCCGGTAGGAGGATCATCGGCCGGACGACCCCGATCAAAAGG
>DAIDJI010000792.1 GCA_027451455.1 Planctomycetales bacterium
TCGCAAGAAACAGGCCGGACTGGGACGAGCTGGAGTCTCTGGTCCAGAGGGCACGCAAATCCCCCCGGCGGCTCTCGCCGGAGGAGCGGAGCCGGCTGGACATCCTCTATCGCCGGACGACGGTCCATCTGGCGCAGGTTGCGACCCGGACGACCGACGCCCGGCTGATCGCCTACCTGAACGACCTCGCAGCGTCGGCCCACAGTGTGATCTATCTTCCGCCGAGGCAGTCGGCGCTTCAAGGGGCGGGCCGGTTCCTCACCGAGGGCTTCGCTCGCATGATCGCCCGTCGATGGCGGTTTCACGCCGCCTCGGCCGTCCTCCTGATCGCCGGAGGACTGCTGGGCTACCTCGCCGCGATGAGCGACCCGCTCGCTGCGTATGCCCTGATGATGCCCGGCGACCCCCGCTCGCCCGGCTCGACCCCTGAGCAACTGCTCGAAGTCCTGCGCGGCGGGCGAGAACAGAGCGGTGGCGAGAAGTTTGCGTTTGCCTCGTTCCTTTTCGGCCACAACCTCCAGGTCGGAATCCTCTCGATGGCCGTCGGGGTCCTCGGTGGCGTTTTCACCACGGTTTTGATCCTGTACAACGGCCTGATGCTCGGCGACTTCATTGCCATCCACCACCGGGCCGGGATCCATACCGAAATGTGGGCCTGGCTTCTCCCACACGGGATCACCGAACTGGGCGCGATTGTCCTGTTCGGTGGGATCGGCCTCTCGCTGGCGAGGGCCGTGATCAGCCCGGGACTTCTTTCGCGGGCCGAGAGCCTGAAGGAGGCCGGGGTCGACGCCGGACGCACCGGCATCGGCGCAGGGCTGATGCTGGTTGCCGCGGCGATTATCGAGAGCTACGTCCGTCAGAGCCACCTCTCGACCAGCGCCCGGCTCGCGTTCGCTGGCGGCACGGCCCTGTTCTGGGCGGTCTACATCGCCCACGGATTCCGGTGCGAGCGGCTCAGAGCAAATTCCCCCGCCGCAGTTCCACGAACCGGTTGATGAGAGGGACGGTCAACCGGCTTGGTTCGACGTCGAGCACCTGCACGCCGCCCCATGCCATCGAGGCCAGCGCCTCCTCCCGCTCGCGGAGGACCCGGAACGCCACCGCTTTCCGCGAGGCATCGAGCATCGTTTCCATTGGCTCCTCGACGATCCGTCGGAGCATCGGCGTTCGGAGCGCGGCCAAAAGGACCACATGCCGGCGCGAGAGTCTGGCCAGCGAGGCCCGGAACCGGGTTGAGGTCTCGATGTCGGCGATGTCGGAGAGGATCACCACGAGCGACCGCTTCGATTGCCGCTGCTGCAACGTCGCGAACATCCGCCCGAAGTCCGACTCGGCCCACCGCGACTGGATATTGTAGGCCCCGTCGACCAGCGACCGGAGCGCTCTTGGCCCCGAGGCAGGCGGCTGGTAGCCGAGCACCTGGTTGTCGAACGTCGCCAGGCCGCAGCGGTCGCCGCCGTCGAGGGCCGTTCGCGCCAGCATCAGCGCGGAATCGACGGCGCAGTCGAGCTTGGTTCCCCGGCCGGCGTCCGAGCCCATCAGCCGGCCGCAGTCGATCACGATCATCACGTCGCGGTGCCGCTCGACCTGGAACCGGCGAACGACCGGTCGACGGAACCGTGCCGAGGTTTTCCAGTCGATCCGACGCGGGTCATCGCCGGGCCGGAACTCCGAGAGCGTCTCGAACTCGGTGCCGACGCCCGTCTGACGGATTCGAGAAAGCTTGTCGAGCCGGAGCAACTCGGCGCGCTCGTCGTGGCGCAGGCCCTCGCCCGCGGCAAAGCCCTCGGGCAAGACCTTCAGCTCGCCGGGGCATTCGAACGACCGCTGTGCCTCCAGCATCCGAAACGGACCGGTCAGCCGGAGCCAGATCGGTCCGAAGGCGAACAGTCCACGCACGGGGATCCGAAACACCGTTGTCGCCAGGTGGCCGCCACTCTCCAGCCGGAAGGCGTGGACCACGAACGCCGGGACCGCGACCGGCGGCACGACGTCGCGCAGCTCGGCCAGGATCGGTGATGGCCCACCGCCGCTCACACGAATCGTGACCGTGAACGGCAGATCGCGGCCGACTGCGGCCGGGATCGTCCGATCGACGGCGTTCGTTCCAAACGCCGCCCGGATCGCCCGGTAATCGAGCGCAGCGATAAGGACCACCGCCATCGCGAAAACCCCGCCGATCGCCCAGACCGGTGCCCCGGCGACGAGGAAAGCGACCGGCGAGGCCGCCATCAGGGCGACCGCCACGCGGATCAGGTTTCGTCCCGGCCGGATCCGGAGGCTCACCTCGGCACCTCGATCGCTTCGACCAGGTTTGCCAGGATCGCGTCGGCCGTCGCGCCTTCCAGTTCGGCCGAGGCCGCCGGGACGACCCGGTGCCGCATCGCCGGCAGGAACGCCGCCTTGATGTCGTCAGGGATGACGAAGTCGCGGCCTGCGAACCGGGCGAGGCTCTTGGCCCCCATCAGCAGCATGAGCCCTGCCCTCGGGCTGGCGCCGACGGCCAGCGCGTCGTCGTTCCGCGTTGCTTGCACCAACCGGCGGACGTATCCGATCACCTCCTCGCGCACATGCGTCTGTCGGATCGTCTCGCGAGCCTGGAGGATCTCCTCGGGTCCGACCACCGGCTTCACGTGCATCCAGGCCGGGTTCGACGTCCCGCCGGTTGCGTGGTGCTCGCGGAGAATCCGCTCCTCGTCCTCCGGCCCCGGATACGAAACGTCCACCTTGAACATGAACCTGTCGAGCTGTGCCAGCGGGAGCGGATAGGTTCCCTCCTGCTCGATCGGGTTCTGGGTGGCGAACGTCAGGAACGGCTGCGGGAGCGGATGGCTCACGCCATCATACGTCACCGATAACTCCTGCATGGCCTCCAGAAGTGCCGATTGTGTGCGCGCTGAGGCCCGGTTGATCTCGTCGGCGAGCAGGAAGTTGGTGAAGACCGGACCCGGACGGAACTCGAATGTCCTCGTGTCTTCTCGGTAGAGCGA